>VXRC01000039.1 GCA_009838645.1 Gemmatimonadota bacterium
CCGGCCCCTCCCACCCCGGCCTTCTGAACTTGCCCGACCTGCCGCCTTCCTTCTCCACCAGCAGGATGGAGGCGATCTCCATGGTCCGGTCCACGGCCTTGCACATGTCGTAGAGGGTCAGGGCGGCCACGGAGACGGCCGTCAGGGCCTCCATTTCCACGCCGGTCCTGCCGGACGCGACGGCCGTGGCCAGGAGTCCGATCCTGCCCGCGTCCTCGTTCAGGGTGATGTCGATCTCCACGTGGGTCAGCGGGATGGGATGGCACATGGGGATGAGGTCGCCCGTCCGCTTGGCCGCCGAGATGCCCGCGATCTTCGCCGTGGTCAGCACGTCGCCCTTGCCCATCTCGTCGGCGGAGATCTTCCGGATCGTATCCGTCGCGGATCGGACTTCCCCGTAGGCCACAGCGCGCCTTTCCGTCACCGGTTTTTCCGTCACGTCCACCATGCGGACGCGTCCTTTTTCATCGAGGTGCGAGAGGTCCATAATCACTCCGTTTCAAGGCGTTTCTCAACAGGACGGACAGGGGCAGGGCCACCACGACCGCCACGCCGCCCTGAACCAGGTTGCCCGGTATCTCCGTCAGCGCGGCGATGCCGCCGAACAGGACCGATCCGGCCAGGTAGTAACCGGTAACCATCCAGGCGCCGCCCACCAGCACGGCTGCGAAGGCCGCGATCCGGCCCGGATGGCGACCGCCCCGGATGCCCCCAGCATCCGATGTGCCCCGTCCGCCCTGGTCGTCCAGTCCGCCCTCGGTGTCCCGACCGCCCCGCACGCCCCAGAACGCGATTGTTCCGACCAGGATCCCTTCGATCCCCTTGATGACGAGCGTCCAGGGCGCCCAGATGAAGTAGCCGCCCAGTGCGTCGGCCAGGGCGGAACCGACCCCGCCCGCGAGACCGCCGATGCGCCATCCGAAGACGAGGGCGAGGGTGAACAGCAGCCCGTCGCCGAGATTGATGTATCCCTGCGTGGCCGGATTGGGGATGCGTATGACAAAGGTCGCCAGCGTCACGAGCGCGATCGAGAGCGCGGCCAGCGTCAACCTGCGTACCGGAACAGCGGCCATATCAGGCACCTATCCTTGCCATTGGTACAGCATCAGGTACACCAGCACGCCGGTGACGGACACGTACAGCCAGATCGGCAGGGTCCACCGTGCCAGTGGCGCGTGGCGTTCGAAACGCCCCTTCAGCGCGTGGCGCAGCGTCAGCACGACCATGGGCACGATGGCCGTGGCCAGGATCGTGTGGCTGATGAGGATGGTGAAATAGACGTAACGTGTCCATCCCTCGCCGGTGAAGGGCGTGCTTCCGTGGTTGAAGTGGTAAATCAGATAGGTGGTGAGGAACAGAACAGACGCCGCGACCGCGCCCAGCATGCACGTCCTGTGCGCGGCGATGTTCCGTTTCCTGATGTTGATGTAGCCCGCGACCAGGAAAGCCGCGCTGGTCGAGTTCAGACAGGCGTTCACCAGGGGCAGGTCTGTGATCTCCAGCATGCGTTACACCTTGTCATAGGCCATCACGGAGAACTGGACCAGCAGGAACACCAGCGACGCAAAAAACAGGTTCCTTGCCGACGCCTGGGTCCGGGTCACGGTCAGGTGGATGGCGAAAGCGAGCAGTCCCAGTCCGGCCGCGAAAGCCGCGTAGAAATAGACGACCCCCGAGATGCCCAGTATGGTCGGGACCAGGCTGAAGGCGGTCAGGGCCAGGCAGTTGATCAGGATCTGCACGCTCGTGAACCGGCCGTCGGGATCGACTGCGGGCAGCAGCTGAAACCCGGCGCGGGCGTAGTCTTCGCGGAAGAGCCAGGCCAGCGCGAGGGCGTGGGGCATCTGCCAGAGAAAGAGGATGGCGAACAGGACGCCGGCCTCCAGCCCCAGTTCGTTTCGGGCGGCCGCCCAACCGGTCACCGGGGGCAACGCGCCCGGGACGGCGCCGAACACGGTCGACAGCGTAGTCCGGTGCTTGAGCGGCGTATAGAGAAACAGGTAGGTGACGGTGATCAGCGCGGTGACCGCGCAGCTCAGGACGTTGACCACCAGCGCCAGGTACAACAGGCCCGCCACCGTGATGGCCACGCCGAACCCGAGCGCCTGCGCGGGCCGCAACTTCCCGGCGGGGAGCGGACGCTTCCGGGTCCGCCGCATCATGGCGTCCCGGTCTCGCTCCATGAACTGGTTCAGGGCGAGTGTGCCCCCGGCCGCCAGGGCGGTTCCGGCCAGCGTGTGCAGCAAGCGCAGCCAGTCCACCGGCCCGTCGGACCCCAGGTAGAACCCGACGCAGGTGGTCAGCACCAGCATGATGACCAGGCCGGGCTTGGTCAGGGCGATGAAATCCTTCATGGGGCCGAATCAGACAGAGACGTTCATGGTCAGCAGGATCAGGCCCAGCAGCACCGCCGCCGCGAAGAGCACGGCGCCCACGATGCCCGAAGCCCTGGACTTGAACCCGATGCTGCCGTCTTCGAGGACCCGGGGTTCCAGGAGCCGGACCGCATGGTGCACGATCAACGCGATCACGATCAGCAGCTTGACGGTCATCAGGGCTTCGTAGCCCGGCGGAAGCAGCGGGTACAGCTCGGGCTGGGACGACATCGCCCGGGCGGCCACCCCATCCATGATCCGGTTGTACAGGCTGAACGAACCGCTCACGACCAGTATGACGATCGCCGTCCAGGATACCCGGCGGAATATGGCGCCGGTCCGGCGCATGATCTCCACGCGTTCCTCCGACGCCCTGCCCGACCGTAGCGCCGGGGTGAGCGCGACCAGGACGTAGAAGAAACCGCCCGCCCACAGTACGACGCCCAGTACATGCAGCCACATCCACAGAATCTTGGTGTCCAACATTTGCCGTCCTCCTCCCCTTCTCCCGGCGGGCCGTGGAACGGCCTTTAGGATCCGCGCGCCAAAGGCCAGAGCCGCCCAGGATGGGAAGCGGCCGTTTCGACTCCTGCAAAAATGCCCGGGCCGGACGGTCGCTGTCAATCAGTTTTTGGCGGACCGGAACGGCATCGAGGCCCGGCTGAAAGCAGTTGACACGACCCGCCCGCGGACTATAATAACTGCATGAATTTTGGATAGCCGGAAAGCGTCTGCGAAGCCCCGGGATTCATGCGCCGACCCGCGACGATGCCCAGCCAGGATGAACGCTTCGACCCGCGACTATGTCCCAGCCAGACCGGAACGCCCCGTACTTCCTGGGCCATGACATCGGCGGCACCAAGCTCGCCGTGACCGTCGCCGACCGGAACGGGAAGATCCTGCGCAAGATCCGGCGGCCGACCAAAGTCGATCGGGGTCCGAGGGCCGTGGTGGCGTCGCTGGTGGAAATGTCTCGCGAAGCCATGGCGCGCGCCGCGCTCTCCCCGGCGGAGCTGGTCGGCGTCGGCGTCAGTTGCGGCGGTCCCCTGGACACGGAAACCGGGGTGGTCTACGCACCGCCCAATCTGCCGGGCTGGGACGAGGTCCCGCTGAAGGCATGGCTGGAAAGCGCGCTTTCGCTGCCGGTTTTCGTCGAAAACGATGCCAACGCCAGTGCCCTGGCGGAGTGGTCTTTCGGGGCCGGGCGGGGCTGCCGGCACATGGTGTACATGACCATGAGCACTGGTATCGGCGGCGGCGTCATACTCGACGGCCGACTTTACCGCGGCCCGAACGACACGGCCGGCGAAGTGGGGCACATGACCATCGTCGATAACGGGCCGGCCTGCGGTTGCGGAAAGCGCGGCTGCCTGGAAGCCCTGTGTTCGGGGCCGTCGATCGCCAGGCGGGCCCGGGAGAAAGCGCAGAAGGTACCCGGTTCGATTATGGTCGATCTGGCCGGGGGCGATCCGGCAAGCATTACGGCGGAGGCCGTCATGGACGCGGCCAGGCAGGACGACCTGGCCGCCCGGGAAATCGTGGACGAGACGGCGCGGTACATGGCCGTCGGACTGGGGAACATCGTGAATGTCCTGAACCCGGAGGTCATCGTCATCGGAACCATCCTGGTCAAGGCGCAGGATCTGTTGTTGGAACCTATCCGCGCGTACCTCCGGCACGAAACCTGGCCGCGGGTCTACGACACGGTGCGGGTCGTGCCCGCCGGACTGGGAGACGAAGTAGGCGATCTCGCCGCTATCGCCGTGATCCGGCAGGCGGTACAATCCGAAGGGAGTATTTAGGGCATTGGACTGGAACGCGTTGGGGCGGGAAGCCGTACAACTGCTGGGCGAGTACCTGCGCATCGACACGACGAATCCCCCCGGGAACGAGGATCGCGCGACCGCCTTCCTCAGCCGCATCCTCTCCGAGGAAGGCATAGATTGCCAGGTTCACGAGTCCGCCCCGGGACGCTCCAATCTCTACGCGAGACTGGAAGGGGACGGTTCGAAGCGGGCCGTGGTGCTGCTGAGTCACAGCGACGTGGTACCCGCCGAACGCCGTTACTGGTCGGTCGATCCCTTCGGCGGCGAGGTCAGGGACGGTTACATCTGGGGGCGGGGCGCCCTCGACATGAAGAACCTGGGCATTGCGGAGCTGGTGGTCTTCCTCGCGCTGCATCGGAACCGATTTCCGTTGAAAAGGGACGTGATCTTTCTCGTCACCGCCGACGAAGAGGCCGGCGGATCGGCCGGCGCGCGGTGGATCACCCGGAACCGCCCGGAACTCGTCTCGGACGCGGAATTCCTGATCAACGAGAGCGGCAAGGGACGCCTGGAGAACGGCAGGGCCGTCTATTCCATCGACATCACCGAAAAGTCGCCCTGCTGGGTCCGCCTGGTCGCCCGCGGCGAACCCGGCCACGGCTCCCGTCCAAAGCCCCATTCCGCCGTGAACCGGCTCATCCGCGCCTTGAGCGCCATCATGGCGTACACGCCTCCTATCAAGGTGACGGACGCGGCCGAACGGTACTTCGAAGGCATCGCCCACCTGCAGAAAGAAGGATACCGCAAGCGATTCGCGAATATCCGGGAGTCCGTCCGGGACCGCCGTTTCCTGACGGACCTGCTGCGCAACCAGCATCACGCCGCGATTCTGCGCAATACCATCTCCATAACCATGTTGCAGGGCAGCGACAAAATCAATATCATACCTCAGGCGGCGACGGCCGAACTGGACTGCAGGCTGCTTCCGGGCGAAGAGCCCAGGCACTTCGTCCAGGAGCTGAAACAGGTGGTCGGAGACGACGGGATCGAAATCGAGACCATACTGAACTTCGGGAACACGTCATCGCCTTTCGATTCGCCCCTGGTCGAGACGGTTCGAGAGGTCGTTTCCCGGCACCACGAGCGCGCGGAGGTCGTACCGAACATTCTGTCCGGCTTCACGGACAGCCACTACTTCCGCGAGCTGGGGATCCACTGCTACGGCTTCATGCCCTTTATACTGATCGACGAAGAGCTCAGACGTATCCACGGCAACGACGAACGGATCTCCTTGGAGAACATGGAACGGGGTCCGAAAATCCTCTACGAAGTCATCGAAAAACTCTGCGGCTGATTTCAGCATCGAGGAGACGCAAATGGAAGCGATTCGCATTCACGAATTCGGCGGTCCCGAGGTAATGAATCTCGAAACCGGCGCGGATCTGCAGGCAGGTCCCGGACAGATCCTGGTCGACATACGGGCCGCCGGCGTGAACCCGGTGGACACCTACATCCGGGCGGGCACCTATGCCATGAAACCCGATCTGCCCTTCACTCCGGGCATGGACGGCGCCGGAACGGTCGCCGATGTGGGCGACGGCGGGGCCCATGTTTCCGTCGGAGACCGGGTGTACCTGGCCGGCACCCTTACCGGTTCCTATGCGTCGCAGGCCCTGTGCTCGCCCGACCAGGTGTATCCACTGCCCGGCAACGTTTCCTTCACGCAGGGCGCGGGGATATACGTCCCTTACGCGACGGCGTGGAGAGGGCTGTTCCAGCGTGCCGGGGGAAAGCCGGGCGAAACCGTCCTGGTGCACGGCGCGAGCGGCGGCGTGGGGACCGCGGCCGTACAGATGGCCCGGGCCGCGGGCATGACGGTCATCGGCACCGCCGGGTCGGAACAGGGCGCCGCGCTGGTGGAGGAACAGGGCGCCCATCACGTGGTGGACCACAACGTTCCCGGCTATACGGACAAGATCATGGAGCTCACCGGCGGCCTGGGCGTCGACGTGATCATGGAGATGCTGGCCAACGTCAATCTGGACAAGGACCTGAACATGCTGGCCTATGGCGGGCGGGTCGTCGTCATCGGCAACCGGGGCGTTATCGAGATCAATCCGAGGGACGCCATGGCGCGGGACGCCAGCATCCTCGGCATGGTCCTGCTGCTCGCGTCTCCAGAAGATCTGGTCGGCATCCACGCCGGAATGTTCGCCGGACTGCAAAACGGCACGCTCAACCCGGTGGTCGGTAAAGAGTTCCCGCTGGAAGACGCGGCGAAGGGCCATATCGCCGTCATGGAACCCGGCGCTTATGGAAAGATCGTACTGATACCCTGAAGTCCGCGGCACGGACCACGCGAAGTAAACGGCCGGAATGGGAAGAAAATGACGGTATCGGCCGCCGCACTTCACGCAACGGCCGACCGGTAAAGGAATTCGACATGGCAAATCCGCTCAACCTGCTCGAACGGCACGGCCAGAGCTTCTGGCTGGACAGCATCAGCCGGGAACTGATGTACTCCGGCCGGTTGAGGAAACTGATCGAGGAAGACGGCCTGAAAGGCATGACCTCGAACCCGGCCATCTTCGAGAAAGCCATTGCGGGAAGTACGGACTACGACGCCGATATCGAGCGGCTTGCGGCAGCGAACCGGACGGCTTTGGAGATCTATGAGATCCTGGCCATCTCGGATATCCGGGAAGCCGCCGACCACCTGGGCGGCGTATACGAAGCGACCGGCGGCGCCGACGGTTTCGTGAGCCTGGAGGTGTCCCCTGAACTGGCGGACGACACCGCGGGTACGATCGAGGAGGCCCGGCGGCTGTGGAAGGCCGTGGACCGCCCGAACGTCATGATCAAGGTGCCGGCGACGGAGGCCGGCGTACCGGCCGTGCGCCAACTGATCTGCGAAGGGCTGAACATCAACGTGACGCTGATGTTCTCGCGGGCAGTCTACGAGGCCGTGGCCGACGCCTATATCAGCGGGTTGGAGGACCGTCTTGTCGCGGGTGGAGACATCAGCGGCATAGCGAGCGTATCCAGCTTCTTCATCAGCCGCATCGACACCCTCGTCGACGCGTTGCTTGCCGAACGGGCGAAACGGGTCGGCGATCCCGGTGAACGGGCCGCGGTACTGGACCTGACCGGCCGAACGGCCATCGCAAACGGCAAGACGACCTACCAGCGGTACAAGACGATTTACGCGTCATCGCGCTGGTCCGCGCTGGCCGAACGGGGCGCGAGGAAGCAGCGGCTGCTGTGGGCCAGCACGAGCACCAAGAACCCCGAGTACCGGGACGTGCTGTACGTCGAGGAACTGATCGGAAAGAACACCATCAACACCCTGCCCGATGAAACGCTTGTTGCTTTCCGCGATCACGGGCACCTGGCCGATACCCTCGAGGCCGGTATCGACGAAGCCTGGTCGATCATGGCCGGTGTGGGAAAAGCCGGGATTTCGATGGACCGGGTCGCGGAGCAACTCGTCGAAGAAGGGGTGCAGAAATTCGTGGATCCCTTCGTGAAGCTGATCGAAGCCATCGAACGGAAACGGCTGCAGCCGGTCCGCCTCGCCTGATCGCCGGTTTCGGGGAGCATCGAATGCAACTGGGCATGGTCGGACTCGGCCGGATGGGTGGCAACATGACGCGGCGGCTGTTGCGCGGCGGTCACGAAGTCGTCGTTTACGACCACAGCGGCGAAGCGGTCGGTCAGGCGGAGCAAGCAGGCGCCGTGGGCACCTCGTCGCTGCGCGGTCTCGTGACCGCGCTCCACCCGCCGCGTTCGGTCTGGGTCATGGTCCCGGCCGGCGACGCCACGGAACGGGCCGTCAATGAACTGTCCGGACTGTTGTCTCCGGGCGATACCGTCATCGACGGAGGGAACACCTACTTCAAGGACGACGTGACCCGATCGGAACGGCTGTCCGCCAGGGGCCTGCACTATGTCGACGTGGGTACGAGCGGCGGCGTATGGGGCCTCGAGCGGGGGTATTGCATGACCATCGGGGGCCCCGCGGAGATCGTCGAGCGCCTGGACCCGTTGTTCGATACGCTGGCGCCCGGTCCCGGGCAAGACGCCGGCGACGCTTTCCTCTCGACGGCCCGCAGGGGCTACGTGCACGTGGGACCGGCAGGCGCGGGACACTTCGTCAAGATGATCCACAACGGAATCGAATACGGCATGATGCAGGCCTTTGCCGAAGGGCTGGAAATCCTGCGCGAATCGGGTTCCGACCGCGTGGATCCGCGTCATCGGTACGACCTGGACCTGCATGACATCGCCGAAGTCTGGCGCCACGGAAGTGTGGTCGGTTCCTGGCTGCTCGACCTCCTGGAGATCGCGTTGCGGGAAGACCGGGACCTGTCCGCCTACTCCGGTTACGTGCAGGATTCGGGCGAGGGCCGGTGGACGGTGCAGACGGCCATCGAGGAAGACGTGCCCGCCCACGTGCTCACGGCTTCGCTCTTCACGCGGTTCCAGTCGCGGCAGGAGCAATCCTACGCCATGCGGGTGCTTTCCGCCCTTCGACACCAGTTCGGCGGTCACGTGGAGCAGAAGAAAAGCGGGGGAGGGCCATGATCCAGATCGCTCCATCCATCCTGTCGGCGGATTTCACCCGCCTGGCCGATGAGGTCCGTACCGTGGAGCGCGCGGGCGCGGACCGGATCCATATCGACGTCATGGACGGACGGTTCGTCCCGAACATCTCCATGGGCCCCTTCATCGTCGAGGCCATCGACTCGCTGACGGAACTGCCCCTGGAAGCCCACCTGATGATCGAGGAACCGGACCGGTACATCGACGCCTTCATGGAAGCCGGAGCCGACGTGATCATCGTGCACCAGGAGAATACGGCCCACCTGCACCGCGTGGTGCAGTCCGTACGGGAGCGGGGCAAACAGGCCGGCGTGGCCCTGAACCCGGCGACACCCGCCCAGGTTCTCGACGGGATCATCGACGATCTCGACCTCGTCCTGGTCATGTCCGTCAACCCGGGTTTCTCAGGCCAGCGGTTCATCCCATCCGTCCTCCCGAAGATCCGCGAGATCCGAAAGACCCTGGCGGACCGGGAGATCGCGTGCGACCTGGAGGTGGACGGCGGCGTGAATGCCGATACCGCGCCGACCGCCGCGTCCGCGGGCGCGAACGTCCTGGTGGCCGCCACGGCCGTGTTCAAGCATCCGGACGGCGCCGCCGAAGGCATCCGAACGCTGCGCGGCCGGGACTGACCTCCGGGATTCGGACCGCGACGTCGACCGCGGTACTGGCCTGCGCCCCCGGACACCGCATCGCCCTCAGAACACCGCCCTCAGACCACTGCCCTTTTCCAGGTCCCCTTGAAGAAGCGCCTGAGCGTGAGCAGGCCCTGCAGCACCGCCGCGGCGAGCCAGGCGATCCAGATGCCTGTAACGTCCAGTCCAAGCGGGAAGGCGAGGACGTAGGAGAACACGAGCATGATGCCCCACTGGGAGAAGAGCGTGTAGTACAGCGATGGACGGGTCTCGCCGCCGCCGGCCAGCACGCCGCTGGCCACGATGGACAGCGCGGAAAAGACCTGGGCGATGGCGAAGAAGCGCAGCATGACCGAACTGATGCCCAGGACCGTCTCGTCCGTCGTGAATACGGCCGCGATCCCCTGGGCGAAAATCCAGATCAAGAACGAGCCGGCCCCGATCACGATCATGCAGAGCAGGATCGTCTGCCCGCCGTACTGCCCGGCCGACCGGACCTGCCGGCCACCCAGCCGCTGCCCCACCAGGGAGGTCGCCGCGACCGAGAAGGCCAGGGCGGGCATAATCGCGAAGAGACGTATCTGGAAACCCACGGTCAGCGCCGCTATGGCGGCCGTGGGACGGCTTACGCCCGATATGACGCGGTACAGGAGCACGCGCGCGCCGTTGCGGAAGAAGCCGGACGCGCCGGAGGGCAGGCCGATGTCGAGCATGCGGGACATGATGGTCCAGTCCGGTTTGATGCGCCAGTTCCTCGAGAGACGCACCTGGCCGTGGCCCCGGACCAGGATCGCCAGCCCGATGACACATCCCGCCAGCCGGGAGATGATCATGCCCACGGCCGCGCCGGCGACGCCCAGCGCGGGCACTACCCAGGCGCCGAAGATAAACGCGTAGGAGGTCACGCATTTCACGATGATGACGATTACGGAGATCTTCAGCGGCGTGCGGGTGTCGCCCACGCCGCCGAAGATGGCGCTCATCACGTAGTTGAGAATCATGAAGACCATGCCGGCGAAGTAGAGCCTCAGGAAGAGCATGCCGTGGGTAATGACCTCTTCCGGGGCGCCGAGCAGGACCAGCGCGGGCCGCGTGAGCACGATACTGACGGCGGCAAGACCCAGGGCCAGGTAGGTGCCCATCAGGATCGCCTGCTGGCCGGTCCGGCTCACGTCGCCGTGCCTGCCCGCCCCGTAGTACTGGGCCACCAGCGTCCGCGTCCCCCCGGTGATCGAAATGGCCATGACCATGACGATGAACACGATCTGCCGGCTCATTCCGATGGCGGAGATCGCCGCGGGACCCAGGAATCCCACGAAGTAGATGTCTACGAGACCTTCTGTGGCGTCGATCAGCGAAGCGACAACGACGGGCCAGGCAATGGCCCAGACGTGACGGAGGACCTGGGAAGGCGGGACCTCGTTGTCAGCCGGTTTCGGGGAATCGGCGGTATGGTCGGGCATGGGATGGAATGTATCCTGCCGGCGGCGAACCGGCAAGGCAATTCAGCCGGTGCCCGATGTCACCCAAGTTGTTGATGGCGCAATAGATAAGAAAAGGGATGACAGCGAAATCGGTACGCAGTATATCTACATGGTCACGGATTCGAAACCCGCAACTGGACATGGACATACCCGACGGAATGCGCCGCGATGCGCGGGAGGCATGAAGATGCATGGAATGCGAGGATCGATTTTCTCCTGGGGACCCTGGCTGTCGATTGTCCTGATGATCTCCTTTCTGTTATCGTGCGGCAGCGAGGATCCGGTATCGCCCGAGCCGCCGGAACCGCCTGAGCCGGTCGATCAACCCGCGCTGAAAATCGGGCTGTTGATCGATCTGTCGGCAGGAGGTTCGGAACACGGCGTCCTCATGCGGCGGGGATTCGAAATGGCGATCGAACATGTCAACGAGGTGGGTGTGCTCGGGGAACCGGTCGAAGGCGTGGTGGCCGATACGGAGTTGGACGCCGAAACCGCGGTATCCGAGGCAATGGACCTTATCGAGGACAAAGGGGTCCACGGGATCGTGGGCGCCTGGGCGAGTTCCTCGACGCTTGCCGTCGTGGACGAAGTGGTCGCGGATGCCGGCATTCCAATGATCTCTCCGGCCTCTTCTTCTCCCATGCTCACGACCGCCATGGATAACGATTTCCTGTTTCGCACCACGCTGTCCGATCTCGACCAGGGGCCGGTCCTCGCGAAGATCACGCTGGAATCGGGATACGGCAACGTGGGCATGATCTACCGGGACGACGTCTGGGGCCGGGGTATCGCGGACGCATTCGAGCATGCCTGGGAGGGCAAGCTCATCCGGGTCGCGGCGGATCCCGAAAAGACGACCCTCGTGGCGGAGCTCAGAGAAAGCAAGGGCGTCCTTGAAGACACGCAGGCACTGATCGTCCTTGCCTTTCAACCCCAGCAGGAAACCATCGTGCGCGAAGCGCTGGATCTCGGCCTCTACGATGTGTTTGTCTTCGGTCCCACCGGACGCAGCCTGGACCTGATCCGGTCAATCGGTCCCGAGCACCTCGCCGGAATGATCGGCACTTCGCCCGGCTCCGCGCAGGACACGCCCTCGGCGCTTGCCTGGGATAACGGGTACAACAGCCTCTACGGCAGCAACCCTCCGCCTTTCCCCTACGTGAAACAGACCTATGACGCAACCGTGGCGCTGGCCCTGGCGGCCCAGGCGGCGGGCAGGCTGGAAGGAGCGGCCATCCGGGACCAGCTGCGAACGATCGGAAGGCCGCCCGGCGAACTCGTGATTGCCGAGGCGGGCAGCATCGCGAACGGGTTGCGCGTCCTGGCCGACGGCGGCACAATCAACTACGAAGGCGCGGCCATGCCTCTGGACTGGGACGAGAACGGCGATCTTGCCACGGGTTTCGTCGCGGTCTGGCAATTCACCCAGACCGGGACCATCGAAGTCATCCGGGTCGTTCCCTTCGACCATTGACTCCGGCGGATGGCACAACAAGCGAAAAGGGGACTGCGCATGCACGCAACCCCCTCTGCCATTTCCGGTTATGTGATATGACCCCAACGGGATTTGAACCCGTGTTGCCGCCGTGAAAGGGCGGTGTCCTTGGCCAGGCTAGACGATGGGGTCGCGTTCCTCCAGAGCCGTCCTAAAATACCCGACGGACCCTCGAAACGCAAGCCTTTTTTACCCTTCGTAACCCATATCCTTCCATAGGCGCAGGGCGTACGGGACGTGCTCCGGATCCGGCTCGCGACGGCCCAGAATGCTGGGCGGAGGCTGGCCCGGTCCGGCATGTTTCGGCCAGGGCGACCAGTGGTCGTTTTCCCAGGGTTTCCGGGCGGTCTCGTCCCTGAAATCGGGCACGTCGAAGGGACGGCCGTCCTCCAGCGCGCTCCTCCAGGCCAGGATGCCCACCGACGACATGGCCACGCCGCGGTACACGTCCAGGAATGGCTGTACGCCCGAACGGATGGCCCGGGCGAAATGGAAACTGGTCCAGAAGTCGCCGCCGCCGTGGCCGGCCTTGCGGGCGAGATCGCCGTGCTCCGGCCAGTCCGGCTTGTAGACCCGCTCCGCTTCCTGGCCGGGTTCCAGGTGCCACGGCTCATGCCACACCCGCACCTCTCCCGGTCCGAAGTACCCCGGTCCCCGGGTGATCTCCATGGCGCCGCGCTCTCCGTGCAGGCGGTACCAGTTGCTGTGGCCGGGCAGGCCGAGTCCGAAGAGCCGGAAGACCGCGCCGTTGTCCATGCGGCAGAGGATGACGGACCCGGGATCTCCCCTCCTGAGGGTGAGGGTGCGCTCGGGCCGGGCGATGGCCAGGGCGTTCACGCCGACCGGCCGCGTGTCGGTGATATATACCAGGGGCGCGAGGGCGTGGGTGCAGTAGTAGGTGGAGGGGATCCACGCCCGCCAGTGGTCGAATCCCGGTGAAATGCGCAGGCTCGCGTCCCGGGACATGGGGTGGTTGTATTCTCCCTCGGCGTAAGTGACTTCGCCGATCTCTCCCTCGCGGTAGAGCCTGTGCATTTCCTGGTTGAACACGGTGTAGGGGTAATTCTCGGCCAGCATGTAGATCCGGCCGGACGCCTCCACGGCTCGACAGAGGGCGACGCCCTCCGCCAGCGTGCCGTTGCAGGCGGTCTCGCTCATGACGTGCTTGCCCGCCCGAAGGGCCTTTACGGCAAACGGCGCGTGTTCGTGGAAGTAGTTGGCCAGGACCACGGCGTCCATGTCATGGGCGAGGAATGCGTCGTAATCGGTGTACGCGGCGACGGAAAGTTCGCCGGCCAACTCGTGCAACCGCTCCTCCCAGATATCGCACAGCGCGACGAGTTCCATGCCCACGGCGCCGGACGCGCTCTGTGCGAAACTCTTCCCGCGTCCCACGCCGACCACGCCGACGCGGATCGGTTGGTTGCTCATGGTTCGTCCTCGTTCACGACGCGTCCCCGAATCATGCTATGCCCAGCAGCCCGGGGACGTCCGTCAGCTGCCGGATGGAGGGCAGGCGATAGCGGCCGTACTTCTCGTACCGGTCGATGAGCAGGGCGTCCAGGCCGACGCGTTCGGCAGGCAGGATGTCCTCCTCCGGATAGTCCCCGATGTAGAGAATCCGGTCGACCGGTGCTTCCGCGCGATCTATGGCCATGCGGAAGATCCGCTCGTCGGGCTTTTCGCAACCCGCTACGGCGGAAACCACGAGAAAGGAGAAGTACCGGTCCAGGTCATGCCGCTTGAGCACGAGGGAGAGGTGTTCCGACCAGTTCGAAAGCACGCCGAGGCGCACGCCGCGGTCCTTCAGTTTTTCCAGCGTGGGCCGGACGTCGCCGTACACCTCGAGATACCTGCCGTCCTGAAACCGGTCGTAGTACTGCTGCAACCCGGGCACCAGGTCGCCCTCGATACCCGCCGTATCGAAGACGTGGGCGTAGAGATCGACAAAGTACCGCCGCGTCTGCTCCGGCGTGCTCATGCGGCCGTCGCGCTTGTGGAACCGGGGTTCCTCCATGGCCTTTGAAAGCGCCGCCTTTACCTGTTCGAGCGTGATCGCGGCGCCGAGTTCACCGGCCGCGACGACGAAGAACTCCTCGAAGAAATCGGGGGAATCCCGGCCGAACAGCGTACCCGCCGCGTCGAAGATCACGGTGTCGTAGAACATGGCGGATCCAGACCTTCGCCCCATTGCGTGTCCGACGCCAGTCACCGACGCCGTTCACCCGTTTACTCGGCGGGCATGCCCCATTTTTCGGCGGCGAGCGGCTTCACGGCGGGATTTACGAGGCCGTCTTCGGGCCACTGGCCGCTGAGGATGGTGACCAGTTGCCTGCCGGCCTTTTTAAAACGCTCTACGCCGCCCCTTTCCGACGCCGAAGCGTAGTGCGGCGTGAGGACCACCTGCTCCATCGACCGCAGCGGATTGTCCGGGGCGGGCGGTTCCTGTTCCTGCACGTCCAGCCCCGCGCCGGCGAGCCACCCTTCCCGCAGAGCCCGGATCAGCGCCTTCTCGTCCACGACCTTGCCCCGGCCCGTGTTGATGAAGTAGGCGGAAGGCTTCATGTTCCGGAAATCCCGCTCCCCGATGAGATGATAGGTTCCCGGTCCCAGGGGCACGTGGCAGGAGACGAAGTCCGATTCCCTGAACAGCGTTTCCTGGTCCACCATGGTCACGCCCCAGTGGTCGGCGTCGGCCTGGGTGACGAAGGGGTCGCAGGCGATGACGCGGAGATCGAATCCGGCGGCGATCTTCGCCATGGCCCGACCGATGTTCCCGAAGGAAACCAGGCCGAGGGTCTGGTCGTACAGCGGCTGGATGGTGCCGCGGCTGACGGGAGTACCCGCCATCATGGACCGGTTGATAATCATCAGCCGCCGGGCGCAGGCAAGCAGCAGCATCATGGCGTGCTGGGCGACTTCCCGTTCGAATACCCGCTGTATGTTGTAGACGATGATGCCCCGTTCCGTGGCCGCCTCCACGTCAATGAAATCCACGCCGATCCCACCTGCGCCGACCACGCGGATGCGCTCGGGCAGTTGCGCCACGACCTCTCTGTTATACGTGAGCCCGCCCTGGGTGAACCCGTCCACGTCCCGGGCTTCCTCGAGCATCTCATCGAGGGTGCTGTAGGGCCGGATCTTGAGCTCGGCGCCAATGGTTTTCAATTCGTCGCGTATGTATTGATTGGGACCGGGGTTATCCGGGTTTCCAGGCGAAAGTATGGTGAAACCGGCCATGCGGACTCCTTCGGATGGGGATATCGAGTGATTGCGACCAGTGAAAAGTAAACCGGGGCAGCGGGATTGGCAATATGAGAATTCGATGGTGGTTCGAGGCGAGTCCGATTCCGTCCGGGCAAGACATCGCGGACCCCGAAGCCTGCGGGATTCCCCAGGCCGGATCGCCCAAATATCCCTTGCCCTGACCCGAATATCGTTGATTTTAGAGGAGACCGGCTACATGAGGACTGCATCCACATTTCTAGTTGCAAATGCCTTCCATCTCGGGAATCCGATCTGCTGCCTGTTACCGCCAGAAACCAGATATGAATGGCTTCACCCCGGAGGAACCATGTATCCCTTCGCTCTGCTCCTGACCAGCATCTGTTTCATCGCGCTGACCGCCGCGTGCGCTCCGGCTGCAGCACCCATGCCTGAAGATCCCGTCGAACGCGCGAAGGCACTGCACGCGAAGGTCCCGCTGATCGACGGGCACAACGACCTGCCCTGGCAGATCCGCAGGAACGCGAACCGGGACGTATGGTCGATCGATATCGACCAGCCCCAGCCCGATTTCCATACCGACATCCCCCGTCTGCGCGAGGGCATGCTGGGAGCCCAGTTCTGGTCGGTCTACGTACCCGCGTCCATGCAGGGCAAGGAGGCGACGCGTGCCACCATGGAAGAAATCGACATCGTGTACGAGATGATCGAGCGGTACCCGGACACGTTTCAGCTGGCCACCACGGCCGACGAAGTGGAAGCAGCCTTCGCGGCCGGCAGGATCGCCTCCATGATGGGCATTGAAGGCGGCCATTCCATCGATTCATCCCTGGGCGCGCTCCGCATGTTCCACAAGCTGGGCGTCGGCTACATGACGCTGACCCATAGCCGCAACATACCGTGGGCCGATTCGGCCACGGACACCGTAGGAGTCGACGGGCTGTCGGAATTCGGGAAAGAAGTGGTCCGGGAAATGAACCGCCTGGGCATGCTGGTGGACCTGTCCCACGTTTCCCCGGCGACCATGGGGGACGCCCTGGACGTGACAGAGGCCCCGGTCATCTTCAGCCATTCCTCCTCCTTCGCCATGTGCAACCACGTGCGCAACGTCCCCGACGACATCCTGCTAAGCCTGGCCGAAAACAACGGCGTGATCATGGTCACCTTCGTCCCGGGCTACATCTCGGAAGAAACGCGCCTGCACGGCGTGAAGCGCAACGAGGAACGCGATCGGCTCGCGGCGATGCCGGAGGCCACGGATGAATCGGTGGCGGAAGGCATAGCCGCCTGGAACGAGGCCAATCCCACGCCGCCCGCCACCCTCGCCCAGGTGGCCGACCATATCGACTACATCCGGCAGGTGATCGGTATCGACTATATCGGCATTGGCGGGGATTACGACGGCATTTCCTCGTTACCGGTGGGACTGGAGGACGTCTCTACCTATCCCATGCTGACGGCCGAACTGGTCCGGCGGGGATATTCGGACGAGGACATCATGAAGATCCTCGGACGCAATGTGCTGCGCGTGATGCGCGAAGCGGAAGCGGTGGCAGCCCGTCTGCAGCAGGAGCGCCATGCCTCGGGCGCACGCATCGAAGTCCTGGACGGTGAATAGCCCGTGAACGAATCGCAGATCAAAGCGTTGCTCGAACAGGTCCGATCGGGGGAACTGCCGGTGGACGAGGCTTCCACGCGGCTGCGATCCATGCCATTCGAGGACCTCGGGTTCGCGCGGGTGGACCACCACAGGGCGCTGCGATGCGGGTTTCCCGAGGTGATCTTCTGCCAGGGAAAGACCGAAGAACAGGTAGCCGCGATCGCGGAGCGCATCGTCGCCTCGGGCAGCGACCTGCTCGCCACGCGGGCGACCCCGGCCATGCACGAAGCCGTGACGGCGCGGTGTGCTTCGGCAGAATACCACCATGCGGCCCGGACGATCGTGATCCAGGATGACTGGCAGGACCGGGGCATCGGCGAGGTCCTAGTCGTCTCTGCGGGTACGAGCGACATCCCCGTGGCCGAAGAAGCCGCGGTGACCGCCCGGGTCCTGGGCAACCGGGTCGAACGCGTCTTCGACGTGGGCGTGGCCGGCATTCACCGCCTGTTTTCCCATCGAGAGGCCATCATGAACGCATCGGTGCTCATCGTCGTGGCGGGCATGGAAGGCGCCCTGCCCAGCGTGGTCGGGGGGATGGTCTCCCGGCCGGTAATCGCCGTGCCGACCAGCGTGGGATACGGAGCGAGCTTCCACGGATTGGCGGCACTCCTGGCCATGCTGAACAGCTGCGCTTCGGGCGTCACGGTGGTGAATATCGACGGTGGGTTCAACGCCGGTTACGCTGCGGGCCTCATCAACCGGAAGCACGAATAGGACGGTGGGGCCAATGGCGGTGACGGATCCAATGGCGGTGGCGGGTTATTTCGACCAGTTATCCGGCTTCGGCGCGGACATGCTGCTCGGGGCGCTGATCGACGCGGGTTCGGACCGCGAGGAGATCGAAGCGGCCTTGAAACGCCACCATGGCGTGGACTGCGAGATCAACGTCACCAGGGAGCGGGGCGGCGGGACGCAGGTGACGTACGCCTCCCTGTCCTGCGTCGAGGCGACCGTTCCCGAAACCTACCGGGCCATCCCGGATGGGGGAGCGGGCACGCCGGCCGGCACGCTCTTAGGCCGTGTAACGGGCCACCTCGAGCAGAAGGTAAACGAACTCTGGGGGGCACAGGACCAGGCGCCGGACCTCACACCGGGCCACGCGCCGCCGGTGGAAACACTGGGCGGCCGCCACGCGGCAGTGCGCATCCTCGTCCTCTGCAACGCCCTGCATCTTCTCGGGATCGATGCCCTCTACCACGAGGCGCTGCCCTTCGCCGCGGGCATCGATGCCACGCCTCCCCTGCTCGCCGCCCTGATGCGGGGCGTAACCGTACGGCCCGTCGACCACGCACCCGTCGACCTGGCGGGATGCGCCGTGCTGACCGCGCTTTCCGCGGGATCGATGCACGGGTCCGGCTTTACGCTGCGGTCGGTGGGCTGTGGGGGCAACGACACCGACCGTGGTGATGGAAACAGGGTACGGCTCTGCCTGGGGGAAGTCGCCCACATGGAGGGTATTGCCCAGGCCATCGACCGTGAGACCGTGCAGGTCCTGGAAACGCAGATCGACGATATGAATCCGCAGTTCTACGGCCATGTCCTGGACCTGCTGCTCGATGCCGGCGCACTGGACGCCTTTCTCACGCCCGTAATCATGAAAAAAAGCAGGCCGGGCGTGCTTCTAACCGTGCTGGCGCCAATCGCCCAGGCCGGCAGGCTGACCGAGTTGATTCTCAAGGAAACGACAACCATCGGTCTCAGAAGCTACCCCGTCACCCGGAGCGTGCTACCCCGTCGCGAGGCCAGGGCGGAGACCCCCTTCGGCGCGATTCGGATTAAAGTCGTTCGGCAGGGGAACGCCACACGGTACACCCCCGAATACGAGGACTGTCATCAAGCCGCGCTGAAGGGGGGTATCCCCCTCGCCGAGGTGTACGCGGCCGTCCACGAGGCCGCCGGCCGCATGGACCTGGACAGTCTGCTGTGATCGTCGCCGAAGATGTATCCTTCAGCTACCATCTCCCGTCGGGGAACGAGGTTCCGACGCTGAAGGGCTTGTCCCTGGAGATCAGCGATTCCGGAAGTCTGGCCGTGATCGGACCCAACGGTTCGGGCAAGAGCACGCTCGCCCGTTGCCTGAACGGATTGATCGTGCCCCGGTCCGGCCGGATCCTGGTGGACGGCCTGGACACGGCGGATCCGGAGAACAAGTGGCCGGTCCATCAACGGGCCGGCATGATATTCCAGAACCCGGACAATCAACTGGTCTCCACCACGGTGGAACGGGAAGTGGCCTTTGGACTGGAAAACATCGGCCTGCCTTCCCCGGAGATCCACGACCGCGTCGCGTGGGCCCTCAACCGGTTCAACCTGGAAAAGTACCGCCATTACCCTCCCCACCGGCTTTCCGGCGGCGAGAAGCAGCGCCTGGCCATCGCCGCCGTGGCGTCCATGCGTCCCCGCTACCTCATTTGCGACGAGCCCACCTCGTCGCTGGACCCGGGAGACCGGCGGGACATACTCGGCCTGCTCCTGTCGATCGTGGACGAATACCGGTTGAGCGTGGTCTTCATTACGCAGTCGCCCGAGGAAGCCGTCCGGATGGACCGCATCGCGCTGGTGGTGGACGGGGACGTCGCCGCCGAGGGAACGCCGGAGGAGGTATACCGGGAATCCGGCCGGCTCGCGGCGCACGGGCTCGACGCGCCGCTGGCCACACGGCTGGCGGACGCCCTGCGCACGCGCGGCGTCGCGGTGCCGGCCGGCATCGTCCATCCGAAGCCCCTGGTACAGTGGCTGGCCGACAGGGCATCCGAGTCACCCAGCGCGCCCGAGTCGCCCAGAGCATCCGAGTCACCCAGCGCGCCCGTGTCACCAACCACGCCGCCCATTATCGCTTTCGACCGGGTGTGCCATACCTACTCCCCCGGCACTTCCCTGGAGATCCCCGCCCTGCGCGATGTGAGCACCCTGGTGTTCCCCGGGGAATGCGTCGCGCTGACCGGGCCGAACGGTTCAGGAAAGTCCACGATGATTCAGCATCTCAATAGTTTGCTGAAGGCGGATTCGGGCACGGTTCGGGTCGAGGGGGCGGATGTATCGTCCCCGGAGACCGACTTGCGGAAGCTGCGTCAGAAAGTGGGACTGGTCTTTCAGTTCCCCGAGGCCCAGTTGTTCGAGGAAACCGTATTCGACGACGTGGCCTTCGGTCCCCGGCAAACGGGCGTTGCAGCATCGGAAATTACGGAAATGGTCAACCGGGCGCTCGAGCGGGTCGGCCTGGATCCCGGCCGTTTCTCACACCGGCATCCCCTGTCGCTGAGCGGCGGGGAAAAACGCCGGGCCGCAATTGCCGGGATCCTGGCCATGGAGCCTTCCGTCCTCGCACTCGACGAGCCTACGTCCGGACTCGATCCGCAGAGCGTACGGCAAGTAGAGGCGATTTTCAGGGGCTGCAAGGCAAAAGGGACGACCCTTTTCCTGATCACCCATGACATGGACCTGATCTCCCGCCTGGCGGACCGGATCCTGGTCATGGAAAACGGCGGCATCGCGGCGGATACCACGCCGGTCCACCTGTTCGGGCGGCAGCACGGCGTCGACGCGCGGCCGCGGGGACGGCCCGGACGACCCGGGCTGTGCGACCTGCTGGCCGCCGTCTGCGAAGCCGGGATCCCCGTCGATCCCGCCTGTTTCGACCTGGAAGAAGCCGCGGACATGATCCGCGCGTGCGTATTCGACGACAACCATCACGCCAGCCCCGGGGAAAGCCATCCATGCTAGTCGACATCCATACCAACCTGATGTGGTACCCTGACCATATGTCCGATGAGTTCGTGGAATTCGCCTACGCCGCCAAGAAGGCCAAGATGCGGCTGTCCGAGGACGTGTACTACGCCGGCCACGAGGACCGGTACAAGAATGCCTTCGATTCCACGCCCGAAACGCTGCTGAAGGCGACCGAAGACTGCGACAGGGTGGTAGTGTTCGGTCTGAAAGCGCCCTACTGCGGGGTGGACGTGCCCCAGGAACTCGTCGCCGGCTTCGTGGCGGAACACGCGGACCGGTTCATCGGATGGTGTTCCGTCGACCCGAACGACGAAGACGCCGTCGAACAACTCGAATACAACGTCGACGTGCTCGGTCTGCGCGGACTGAAGGTCGCGCCGATCTACCAGCACTTCGATCCGCAGGACCCGGCCCATCTTCCCCTGTTCAAGAAGGCGGAAGCGCTGGACATCCCCGTGATCTGGCACCAGGGCACTTCCTTCGTGCGGCCGGGCCCGCTCAAGTGGGCCAATCCGATACAACTGGAGGACATCGCGGTGGCCTGCCCGGACCTCCGGATGATGATCGCCCACATGGGGCATCCGTGGGAGGACGAATGCGTGGTGCTGATCCGGAAGCATCCGAATCTCTACGCGGACATATCGGCCCTGCACTACCGTCCGCTTCGCCATTACATGGCTTTCATGTCCGCCCTGGAGTACGGCGTGGAGCACAAGCTGATCTTCGGTTCCGACTTTCCCTCCGCCACGCCGGCGCAGGTCATAGCCGGCCAGTGGAAGGTAAACGACGTCGTACGGAATACGTCCCTGCCCGTATTTCCGGAAGAGGCCATCCACAACATGATCTATGAAAACTGGAAACCGTTTCTCGGGGAGCCATAAAAAAACAGGGGCGACCTGATTGGCCGCCCCTGCCTGTAACGTTACGGGTGATGCGGGGAAAACCTACTGGCGCTTCAACTCCACGCGCCGGTTCTGCGCCAGGGCGCTCTCGTCGCTGCCCATGACCGCCTGCCGCTCTTCACCCAAACTGACGGTTTCGATGCGGTCTTCCGCCACGCCGGCATTCACGAGGTACGCCTTGACCGCCTGTGCGCGCCGTTCACCCAGCGCCAGGTTGTATTCGATCGTGCCCCGTACATCGGTGTGGCCCTCGACCACCACCCTGTCTTCGGGCTGGTATTCTTGCAGCTTGCGGACGTTTTCGTCCATGACCGAACGCTGGTCCTCCCGGACGTCCGACCGGTCGTAATTGAAGTAGATGGTGGCCAGGGACATCATCTCCTGGTGCAGGGCTTCGGCCTCGGCGGCCCTTCGGGCTTCCTCTTCGGCCATGCGCCGGGCTTCCGCCTCGACCGCCAGACGGGCTTCCTCCTCGGCTATGCGCCGGGCTTCCGCCTCGGCCGCCAGGCGGGCTTCCTCTTCAGCTTGTACTGCCCTGATCGAATCCGCGATCGCCTGTTGACGCGCCGCCTCCATCGCGGCCAGTTCCTCCGCGGAAGGTCCCCGGGTAACGGCGCAGCAGGCGCCCATCCACACGGGCGCGGCAACCAGCACACAGAGCGCCAGGGCCGATGCCGTATTGCTCCATCGCTTCATGCAGAACTCCTTTCCCACTAAGTTGGCGTTTCTTCCAGTATTTATCCGGAGGGTCTGGCCCTTTTCCGCTTAACATCTGTTCCATCCTGAGCGGAAAAGTATATGTATTTCTGCTCCATCTTTCAATGTTTTTTTACAATACGCCGGTCTGTCCCATGCATCCACGTGACTTATTAAAACGGGAAACTGTTTCCCGGGGACAGACGAAAAAGGGGCGACCATAGGGCCGCCCCAGTCCTGCTTCGGTACGGGTGAAACCTATAACGCTTACTTGCGCTTCAACTCGGCGCGCCGGTTCTGCGACCAGGCGCTTTCGTCGCCGCCCATGACCGCCGGCTGCTCTTCACCGTAACTTACGGTCTCGATGCGGCCATCCTCCACGCCGGCATCCGTGAGGTACGTCTTGACCGCCTGGGCACGCTGCTCTCCCAGCGCCAGGTTGTATTCGATCGTACCCCGTTCATCGCAGTGGCCCTCGACCACCACCATGTCTTCGGGCTGGTACTCCCGCAATTTGCGGGCGTTCTCGTCCAGGGCCGAACGCTGGTCTTCCCGGATGTTCGACATGTCGTAATCGAAGTAGATGGTGGACAGGGACATCATCTCCTGGTGCCGGGCTTCGGCAGCCCTGCGGGCTTCCTCTTCGGCCGCGAGACGGGCTGCTTCCTCGGCCGCGAGACGGGCTTCTTCCTCGGCCATGCGCCGGGCTTCTTCCTCGGCCGCGAGACGGGCTTCCTCTTCAGCGCGTACCGCTCTGAGTGAATCCGCTATGGCCTGTTGACGCGCGGCTTCCATCGCGGCCAGTTCCTCCGCGGAAGGGCCCCTGGCACAAGCGGCACCCATCCACGCGGGAGCGGTGACCATCACACAGAGCGCCAGGATCGAATACGTGCTACGCCATCTTTTCATTACAGCACTCCTTTCACATGGGTGCGTTACTCATCCATCACTGAGTGACAGGTATATGGACACATGCTCGACTTCACCGTATTTTTGCGATGCGTGGATCAAACGGCACATCCACAGTTAAAATCCCCATTTGTTTGTGAAAGTAAAGCGAAAAGTCCGTCCTTCTCAGTCTTCCGGCATCAGATCCAGTCTCATCCTCGCGAGCTGGGCCTCCTCCGCATCGGGAAATTCACCGATTACCCGTTCCAGGTAGGACCGCGCCTCGGACGGTTCCTTCCGGGCCACCTTGATGAAGGCGATTTTCAACAGGGTGGCCGGCACCTTGTTCCCATCCGGATACGTGTCCAACAGCATCTCGTAGGCATCGAGCGCCTGGGTGTACAGGCTCTGGGTATAGTAGCTGTCGCCGATATAGAACTGCGCGTCGTCGGCCAGGTCCGAATCCGGGAAGTACTCGATGTACTGGGTAAACTGCCGGACCGCCACGTCGTAGCTGCCCCGCTGGTAATCCCTCAGCGCCAGGTCGTACAGTTCGCCCGGATCGTAGGACATGTTTTGTGCCGCGGACGTATCCGGACTCGCCGGCGCGCTCAGCTGGACCTGAAGGCTCTCCAGCCTGCGCACCAGGGCCGAAAACTGGCGGTCGCTTTCCGTGATGCGCGTGGTAAGGATCTGCAACTGGCTTTCGAGGGCGCCGACCCGCTGCCCCATATCCGCCCGCATGCGCAGCAACTCGTCCATCTGGTCCCGTACGAGGGCTTCCAGCCGCACGATGTCCACTTTCAGGGAGTCTATGTCCGCCTGAAGGGCGACCTCCTCGCGCAAGACCTGCATCTGTGCCCGCAGATGCGTCGTGTCGTTCTTCAGGTTGGTCAGGTCGGACTGGACGCCGCATGCGCCGGTAACGACCAGGACGAAAATTGCCGGCAGCAGGCACCGGCCTGGGGGTTTCAGGAACCTTTCCTTCATTTACGCTCGATCCGCTTCGATTTCATTCGGGCCTGGGTCCCCAGCCGGGTTGCCGGTTGTTGCCCTCCGTGATGACGGGATGGACGTCGGTTCCGTTCCAGGACATCCGGTAGATTTGGTACACACCGCTGCGGGCGCGGTCGGAACTGAAGAGAATATGCAGTCCGTCCGGGGACCAGGTCGGGTTCACGTTGTCTCCTTCCGGTCCGCGGACGCCCGTGAGTTTCACCAGGTTGCTGCCGTTGACGTCGCAGGTGTAGATATTGAATACCCGCCGGGATCCTCCCCGCCTCCCCTGCGCCAGATCACCGCCCACGAAGGCGATGCGGTCGCCCCGCGGGGACCACGCCGGCGATCCGTTGTAACCGCCCTCGAAGGTGATGCGATGATCGTTCGAGCCATCTATATTTATAACGTACAGGTGCTTCTGTGTCAATCGGTCCGACATGTAGACCAACTGGTCGCCCCGCGGTGACCAGGATGGTGAAACGTTGATCCCGTAACCGGTCGCCAGCGGTACCAGACCGCTCCCGTCCAGCGTGCTGATGAACAGCCTGGAAATCCCCTCCGTGACCAGGCTCAGGACCAGGTGGCGCCCGTCCGGCGACCAACGCGGCGAAAGCACCGTTCTCCCCCTGAAAGCGACCTTGCTGGTCTCCCCGCTCTGCAGGTCGAGGATATACAGTTCGTGGGGGCCGTCCCGGTAGGACGTGTAGGCGATCCTGGTGCCGTCCGGCGACCAGTTCGGCGAATATTTCCGTGCGCCGTCCCGGGTCAGCTGGCGGACGTTGAAACCGTCGTAGTCCGAGATGTACAGTTCCGGGGCGCCGCTGCGCTGGGAAATAAAGACGACGCGGGTCTGGGCGGTGCCCCGGTCCCCGGTCAGCTGGAACACGATATCGTCGGCCATGAGATGCACGATCCGCCTCAGGGTAAGGTCGAAGGCGGCGTACCCCTTTTCCATGATCGTCCGCCGGGTGCCCAGGTCGGTAAGACGCACGGAGATTTCCACCCGGGATCCCGATACTTCGTACGTTCCCGACACCATGACCTGTACGGACAGCTTGCGAAGCAGCTCGAGGTCCACCTCTCCGGCGGCGTCCAGAAACACGTAGGTGGTGTCGCCGGCGCTGCCCGTCAGCACCGGGGCGCCATCGTCCGATCCGGGCCGGGCCGGGATGGAAAGGTCCCGCACGGCGAATACGCCGGAGAACGACAGGTCGCGCATCAGCACCAGGTTGACGGTGTCCTGCACGGCGGCGTCGAAGGCCGTTCCGTCCCTGGGGACAAAGGGCTTGAAGGCGATCGGGATGCGGGGGGAGACGCGGGCTTGCACGCTGAGATTGACCTCGTCCTGGCCCGACGCGGACCGCGCGCCGAGCAGGGACACGACGCAGGCCGCCAGCAGGATCCTCAACGTCCAGGCACTCCGCTGTTTTCTCATTTCAGGCCTTCCGTGCTGTAATCCATTCATGGCAACAGGTTTGGTACCCCGTGCGTTCGTTGCTGCTTCACAACACGTACTGGAAGGCGAAGTGCACGCCCAGGTAGGACTTCCTGTAACCTTCCGGAAGCGGCGGCAGCGGATCGGCCGCGTTCAGCGCCCTTTGCGCCGCCAGGTCGAAGACCGGGTTGGAAGACGAACGCTCCATGACGACGCCGGTAATCCGGCCGGACCGTACCACGCGGAAATAGATGACCGTCTCGAGCCGGGTTACGCCGAGCATCCTGGGCACGTTGAAATGCTGCTGGATCTTCCGCTGCATCATGCCCAGGTAGTACGGGTATTCGAAGTTTCGCTCGTCCAGTCTGATTTCCGGGGAATCGGTCTCGAAGGTCTGCGGCGCTTCCGGTGCGAGGTCCGGTTCTTCGGAGACCAGGCGCGGCGTCCGTTCCAGTGCCAGGGCCGCCTCCTCCTGCGGCGCGGCGGCCTCCTTCTTCGAGACGACTTCGTACACCTCGTCGATCGCGGGCGGACGTTGAATCGGCGGGCTTTCGTTCAGCGTTACCAGATCGACCCGGTAGACCTGCTGGTCCAGCGACGACGCCGGCGCGGACCACCAGGTATTCAAACCGATCAGTCCGGCAAACACCGCGATATGCAGGAATCCGGAAGCCCAGATCATGCGTGCCATTATCGTGAAGGCCTCAGACTGGTCGCCAGGCCTATCTGCGTTACGCCGTGCTGCTTGAGTTTATCCAGCACGCCAATGACGGCGCCGTAGGGCACCTGTTCGTCTCCGCGGATAAACACCGGCTTATCCTGCTGATCCTCGAAGATCTCCCCGAACACCCCGTCGAACTGGGCGATCGAGAGCAGCCGGTCTTCGAGGTAGAGCGACCCTTCGCTCGTAATCGTGATGACGAGGCCCTCGCCGAGATCCGGCGCGGCCGCGCTCGCCCTGGGCAGATCCACCTGGACGCCGCTCTGGATCATCGGCGTGGTGATCATGAAGATGATCAGGAGCACGGTCATGACGTCGACCAGTGCCGTGACCCTGATTTCCGACAGGACGCGGGGCGAACCCGCGCTATTGAAATCAAAGGAATTCATGGCCTCCCCGCGATGGTCCGCAGCTGGAGGATGTTCAGGACCGCGGTGGCCAGGTCCTCGAGTTCCAGGCCCAGCACCCGCGACCGCTGCACGAAGTAATTATACGCCACCATGGCCGGGATCGCCACGGCCAGGCCCGCGATCGTCGTAATCAGGGCTTCCGCGATCCCGGGCGCCACGACCACGATGTTGGTGGAGCCCTGGGTACTGATGTCCAGAAAGGCGGTCATAACACCCCACACCGTTCCGAACAGGCCGAGAAAGGGGCACACGCTTCCGGCGGTGGCCAGCAGGGGAAGCCGTTGCTCGAACCGGGCCAGTTCCCGGTGGGCGGCAAGCCGCAGGTCGCGATAGACGGATTCCACCAAGTCCTGGCCGGCTTCCTTCGGCCGGCCCGCCTGGTCCACCTGACCCGCCTGGCCCGCCTGGCCCGCCTGGCCCACCTGGCCCGCCTGGCCCGCGGCGCCGGCAGGAAGCGGAAACGCCGGCGCGTGCTTCTCGTAGACCTCGCGGTACACCGCGGCGGCGGGACTGTACGGCCACTTCGAGGCGGCGGTGTAAACCTGGTTGTAGTTGCGCTCCGACCGGAAGAACGCGAGGAATTCCCCCGACTGCGTCTGAGCCCGGCGAAAGTACCGCCAGCGCTCCGCCATGATCGCCCATGTAACGATGGAGAATATCAGGAGAACGGCAATGACGGTCTTGGCGACGACGCCCGAATCCAGAATCAGATTCAGGATACTGATTTCGGATGACAAAGTGCGTTCAAGTCCTTTCGACAGATCTCATGACCCTTTACCTGCGGCTTGAAAGTTGGAACACGGAAGCGTACGTGTCAAGCACTACAGGACGCTGATCCTGTCGATCCCTACCCCCAGATCAGTGCGACTTCGACAGCCAGGTCAGGGTGGCCGTCGATCAGTTCGAGTGCTTCTGCGGCGCGATGGGCGGGGAATACGTGGGTCAGCAGGGGACGCAGCCTGACGGCGCCGATGCCCACGAGTTTCAGCCCCCGGTCCACCAGGTAGGGGGTTTCGCCGGGCTGTTCGCGTCCCATGATCAACTGCAGAGATCGCGACGACCATTCCCGCATGTCGATGGATACGGAGTGGGAATCGGCTTTCAGGACGACGAGCTTCCCGCCCGGCCGCAGAACCGCCGCGCACTGGGCAAAGGATGCCTCGCTGCCGGCGCACTCGAGGCTGACGTCCACACCCTGGCCGCCGGTCCGGTCCATGACACGGCGATGGACGTCCTCCGTGGAGGCATTGATCAGGGTGTCCGCGCCAGTATCCGCCGCCCGCTGCAGGCGTTTCGCGTGCAGATCCGACGCGATCACGGCCGCTGCACCCGATATGGACGCCACCTGCGTACCCAGCAACCCGGTGGTCCCCACGCCGCATACGAAAACGGTGCTGCCCTTCACCTCGGCCCGTTCCATGCCCTTCAGTACCGTCGGCATCAGGCCGGCGATAGCGCCTTCTTCGTAACTGACGTCTTGCGGCAACTTTACGACCTGGTTCGCAGGCACGCTTCGATATTCCGAAAAGCCGCCGTCGGTATGGCAGGCAACGACCCGGTCGCCCTGGCCGAGCGAATCCACGCGCCGTCCAGGCGAACCCACAAGCCGGCCGGTGGACTCGATGACGCCCGTGAAGCTCCGACTGATGGTCCCGTGGGCTCCGTTGGCGGTTGATGGCGGATCGGCGCCGTTATCGGAGGTACTCCGGCGCGACAGCACGCATGCACGGACCTTGACCAGTACGTCCTCGTCGTTGCAGGCAGGCACAGGCCCGCTGGATACCTCTGGATTGCCCTCCGCATCCAGCGTCAGTGTTTGCATGGCGGCCTCTTCGTCATTCAGGATGCGACCCGACGAGCCGGACCGTGGACTACCAGTATTCCTCGAAGTGAATATTGCCCTTGTCCCTGCGATGATCCGCCTTGAATCCACGGGATTCGAGCAGCTCCACCATGCCGGTGGGCGAGGGGTACGACTTGTCGCCCTCCCTGGTATAGTTGGGCACGCCGATCATGTCGGGGTTTCCGCAGATGTACACGTGGGTCCTTTCAGGATCCAGGATGATACCGGTCTGCTCCTCCAGTTCCCCGGTCCTTACCAGATCCTGTATATACACCTTGCGGTCGAGGTTGTGGGTTTCCCGGGTGGTCAGCGTAATGTAATGGTAGTTCGGATGCAGGGGCGCAAGGCGCTCGTTGGTTGACTGGTAACCCAGGTCCCGGGCGTATCGCACGCACACCACCGAAATGATCTCCGGTCCGTGGCCGTTGCGCATCAGTTCGGCGATCATGCAGTTGTGGGGCGCCTCGCCGGTGCCGGTCGCGGCGAAGATGACCTGGTCGTCCGGACCAACGTGTTCCAGGGTGTAATGGCCGGTCACCTTCGGCCCCATCCAGATCCGGTCGCCTTCGTTCAGCATCCACAGCCTCGGCGTGAGGGAGGGGTCCTGGCCTTCCTCTCCGTCGCGGGCCACGAGCGTGATGTAGAACTCGTAGTAGTCCATGTCCGCCGGATCCATCAATTGCCGGGGATCGTCCTCGTACATGGGAAAGGACATGGAGTAGGCGCGGCGGACGAGTTTCGTCTTGAGGTTCTCATTGACGTCTTCGTTATGTTCGGGATCGTTGGTGGGTTCCCAGTCGCCCAGGCCGAGCGTGGTGTACTGTCCGGGCTTGTACGGCGGAAGTTCTTCGTCCGGTTTCACCCGGATGATCCAGAGTTCGGGGTTCAATTCCTGGATTTCGGTCAGTGTGGCGTTATAGTGTTGCTCCCTTAAGGCCCTGATCTCTTCTGACGTATGCATGTATACCTGCCGTATCTCCGCGTTCAGGCAAAGGTGAACCAACGAGGGATGAACCGGCCGGCCGGCCGGTAAGCGAGGAGCGTCCTAGAAATCGGCTCCGATCGTAAAGAAGAACTGGGTGTCGTTCAGCGCATTCCTCAGCCGGTACGAACGCGTGCCCGGGAACTCGGATTCAAGCCCACGGGGAACGTTGGCCAGGTTTTCGTTGTTGTACCATGCAGGCCGCCTTCCCAGGTCGAACTGGCGGGCGATATCGAACTTCAGGATCAGGAAGCCGACACGCGAGCGCATGCCGATGCCGTAGGCCACCGCGAGCGGCCCGCCCGACAGTTCTTCCATCGTGCGCGGCCCCAGGCCGTTGTCCCGCACCAGGTTGCCGTCGACGAATTGGCCTACGTTGGGATAGCCGGCGTACTGGTTGGCCTGGGTGGAACTGGTGGTCTGGTCCCAGGCGGCGCCCGCGTCCACGAACAGCGAACCACGGATCTGCTGGAAGGCCAGCGGCAGCGGCCAGCCGAAGGCGAGGACCTCGATCAGGGGGAACCGAAACTCGGCGTTGACCAGCGCGACTTTGCTCCCCCAGACGGACCAGTAATCCGCCCCGCGGAAGTTGAAAGGACCGCCGAATGGATACAGTTCCTGGTCCCGCCCGTCGCTGCTGAGTCCGTACAGGCGGAAGGCGAAGGCGTAACGCTGCAGGACGTTGTAGTAGGCGCGGTAGTCGACGAAGACCCGCGTGAACTGCAGCTCACCGAACGTCGGCGTCACTTCGACACGGCCCCGGGCGCCGGCGATCGGGCCGGTCAACCCGTACAGCGTGTGATCCGTGACCAGGGCGGCGGTGGGCTGGATGAAGTTGACGCTTCCCAGGCTTCCCCGCCTCGTACGCCGAATGCCGAAGTAATTGAAACTGACGTCCACCAGTTCACGGGAACGGTTGACGCCCTGGACCCCCAGTTCGAACCGGTTGAACTTGCTGAAAGGACGGCTCAGGTAGAACTGGACGCCGCGGTTTATCTGGGTCGTCACCTGGGAAACCCAGGGACTCTGGTAGCCGCGGAACAGGTCGTAGCTGTACTGGAATGCCGCCACGCTCCAGTTGACGCGCCGTGTCAGATTGGTGTACTGAACCAGCAGGTTCGCGTCCGTCAGGGATCCGAAAACGTTGGCGCCGACGAGTATCTTGTGGTTGTTCAATATGTCGCTGAAGGAAAGGACGGAACTGCCCACGAGTCCGACGTGCGTGGAGTACCCGGCATTCCCCCCCAGGTAGTCCAATCCGAATTTGGGGGAGTATTTCCGCTTCGTGAACGTACCGTCGGTCCAGGCGGTCGTATCCGGCAACTCGCCCGCCGGACCGATACCTCCGGCGATGGGCCCGAAGGGGAACTGCGGCGTCTCCAGAAGGCCGGAACCCGTTGACGGTTCGGGCATCTCTCCGGGCGCGGCCGACTCACTGACGGACTCCGCGGCGGACGTCGTGTCCGGCGGCGCGGTAAGCACGGTCTGGATCGTGGTTACCTTTTCCCGTTCCGGGGTCCCGGACGGTGGTCCCGCCTCGGATGCGGTGTCCGGCGCAGGGGCCGGCGTGGCGTCCTCCGTCGCTGCCGGCGAAGATCCTTCCGCGTCCCCGGAGACGGTTTCTTCCGATGTTCCTTCCTCGTCCCCGGAGGCGGTTTCTTCCGAAGATCCTTCCGCGTCCCCGGAGGCGAGGGGTTCATCCGGTGGTTCGGTTCTCAGGGGCGGCGCCAGTTGCTGCGCATCGGGCGACGCACCGGGCGTCGCCGCCTTTTCGTGGTCGTAGGGTTCCTTCATCAACGACACCGGGTCGCTGATGGCAAACAGGTCGAATCCCCCCCAGGAAAGGGCGGAGAAGACCATGCGGTCCGACTTTTGCGCCCAGCTGATGGCGGGTCCGGCGGCCGTTACGTTGGTCACACCGGTCAGTACGTTGGTAATCTGGTAGGTCTCGCCGTTCTCCATGTCCCGGATGAATATGTTGGACACGCCGGTGCGATTGGAAATGAACGCGATTTTGCTGCCGTCCGCCGACCACTGCGGCGAAATGCTCTTGCCGATCTGGTCCGGGATCTTTTCGACCTCTCCCGTTTCCAGGTCATACAGCGCCAGCTGCTGGTATCCGAAGGTGAGCGTCCGGAAATTGGTCACGTCGCCCCGGTCCGTGGAAAAGGCGATCGTCTTGCCGTCCGGCGACCACACGGGGTCCCGGTCCGTGTACCGGTCCCGGGTAAGGGCCTTCAGGTTCCCGCCCGCGGCATCCACGACGTACAGGTCGGACTGCCCTCCCTGGAGACCGACGAAGACCAGCTTTTCACCGTCCGGCGACCAGCTCGGCGACGTGGCGCCGTCGAGATTGACCCTGATGCGCCGGATCACCTTCTTCCTTCTGACGTCCATGATATACAGGGCGTCCCGCGCCCCCACCTTGGCCGGGAAGGCGATGTACTGCTCATCGGGCGACCAGGAAATAGACGTGGAAAAGAACCGGAGGGACTCGAAATCGGCCGAGCGCTCGCCTTCGACCAGCTTGGAAATGACCTCGCCGTTGATGGCGGAGGCCAGGTAGATATCGTTGTACAGGCTTCGGTTGGAAATGAAGACCAGCTTGTCGCCCCGCGGTGAAATCGCCGGGGCGAGGTGCAGGCCCGCCCTGGATTCCCGGACGTCGGTCAGTTGCCGGGCGAAGGCCTGCGGCTTTTCGTAGTCCTCGATCTGCGGCAGGTAGGTCTTGCGCACATGCTCGTTCCACTCGTCGGACAGCTTCTCGATGTCCTTGCCGATGGACGAGCGGAAGGCTTCGTTCACGTTTCGCATGCGGGCCGTCTTGCGGAGTATCTCGCCGATCTTCCGATCTCCGTACCGGTCGCCGATGTAGGCGAACAGCGCCTGGCCGAAACGGTAGACGCCGAAACTATAGTCCATGGCGGGGATGGACGGCGGCAGATAGCCCTGCAGCGCCGCATCGCGCAGCCACATGTGGGTATAGGCGTCGATGCGGCCCAGGGACAGGTATTCGGCCATGCCCTCCATGAACCACAGCGGGGCGACGAAGGCCATGGGATTCAGGATGGAGACCCCCGGACCCGCGCCGTAGATCACGTCTCCCTGGAAGGCGTGAACGAGTTCGTGGGTGAGTACGTGTTCCAGTTCCGCGTAGGATCCCGTGAAGGGCAGCAGTATGCGGTTCTTGTTGAACTCCGTCACACCGCCGGTGCCCTCGCTGATAAAGCCGGGCAGGACGTTGGTCTGCTGGAAATCGGTATGGGAGGCGTACAGGATGATCGGGATCTTGTCGCTGAACCGGTGCTGCAGGATACGGCTCAGGCGGTTATACGAACGCTCCGCCATCCTGGCGGCATCGTAGGCGGCCTCTTCCTCTCCCTGGTAGTAGTAGATTTCGAAGTGGGGCGTGGAGATGATTTCCCACTGGAAGTCGCGGTACTGGACCTTGTTCCGACCGAAGTATTCACCCTGCGCGAACACGTCCGCAGGCGTGGCCAGCAGGCACAGAATCGCCAGTATATACCGCAACCGATGTGGCATTTTCGGTCTCCTTGAGGATGGACACATCATACGGTCGGCCGCACTCCGTGTCAAGCCAATATTGGACCGGGCCCTGTGTCCCGCACACAGAACGAAGCCCTTTTCGCGCGCGCCCATAGTCCATATCGGATTGCACGAAAAACCCCGGATATGGTTTCGATTAAATGGAAGCCGCGATGGATCCGCCAGGCGCCGGTACGTGGCATTCTATCCATCAGACTTGTGAAGGGAGTTCCTTATTTCCGGAAACCGGGCAAATGAAAAACGGACCCAGGCAGGTCCGTCAGAACCGCACGGCCACGCCCGCGGAAAGCAGCCGACCGATTTCCGGGGCGCCTACGAAGGCGCGGTACTTCGTGTTCAGCAGGTTGCTGGCTTCCACGCTGAAGGTGATCGCTGATATCTGGTAGGCGGCGTTGGCGTCCACCACGGCGTAGGCGTCGACAGGGCCCGCGTACACGCCGTCCAGCATTGGGAAGGAACCGCGGTAACTGATCTTGCCGCCCAGGGTCAGAGGCATCCCGGAGGGGCGGTACATAACGCCTCCGCTGAGCTTGTGCTTCGGGGAATTCAAGGGGACGTCGCCGAGGTTCTCCACGTTCTCGAACAGGTTCCGGTGTATATACGAGTAACTGCCCGTTATGTGCCACGACCGGTTGGGGAACCAGGATAACCCCAGGTCGGCGCCATAGACCGTGACGTCGCCGAAATTCCGGTAGGTCAGGGCGACCGCGGTCGGGTCGGATGCCTGCTCGGGCGTTACGGTACCGAAGGGAATCATTGCGGCGCCATCCGCGATCTGGTCGACGTATCCGTTCATTTCATCTGCGTGGTCGCCGTTCCCGTTGCCGCCGAGCGCGGGCTGGTCGAGCAAGGTGACCAGGCCGGCCAGTTGCGCGTTTGCGGGGTCCGCCAGGTAATCGGCGATACCCTGGTTCAAGGCACTTCGGAGGGTACCTTCGTCGAGAAACACCGAGGGCGTGAAGATCCAGAGCGGCAGGGTATAGTCGTTCATCTGCGTGCGGTAGAAATCGGCCGCGAGCACCAGCTTGTTCCGGACAATGCCCTTGTACCCGAACTCGAGGGTCTGCGAGATGGTCGGCCGGATCTTGTCGATGTCCTGGACCGCCGAGACGTCGTACGGATCGAATCCCTGCGTTTCGGGGTTGAGCAGTTGCAGGCTGTTCGTCAGGCCGTGGAGACGCTCGGGTATCACGCCGGTGAACTGGGCAGCAAGCTCGGGGGTGACGAGACCGCCGCTGTCGTTACCCAGTTGCTGGATCAACTCGGCGACCACGAGTTCCCTTGCGGCGCTCCACAGCAGGTTGTTGGCTTCCGGATCGTCGAGCCGCAGATAGGATTCCCTGGAAAGCCCGGCCGCGGTGGCGAAGGGCGAACGGTACATGGGCCGGCCTCTCTCGTCGCGGCGGAAGGTAAAGGGATTGCGCGCGCCGTACGACCGGATGTCGATGGAGTTGTCCGGACCCAGGCCCAGCCCTCCGAAAAGGTCGCCGAATCCGAACGCGTCGATAACTGCCCTGATGTCCAGCGACAACGTAGTCACCGTGGGTGTGTTGAACGCCCGGTTGTAGGTGACCCTGAACGTGTTCTCCGGATTGGGCTTCATCACTACGGCCGCGCGCGGCGAAAATACAGGGTCATCCAGCCTGCTGTGCCGGTCGAGGCGGCCGGCGAGCATCAGGCTCACCTGGTCGGTGAACCGGGTCTCGCTCTGGAGGTAGGCCCCGAATTCGTCGGTGTCGTCATCGTCCTCGTAGGTGCCGTGGATGGTCCCTTCGGTCCGTGGACGGGTAAGCAGCAGGTCCACGCCGTAGATGAACTGCTGGCGCAGGCCGATATCCGAGGTGTTCTGCAGCTGCATCACGGTCAACGACGACTTGTCCACCACGCCGTCGCCGGTGCGCAGCAACTGGGTTTCCCCCGCGTCGCTCTTGTTGTAGAAGAACTGGCCGAACCAGCCCCTGTACTGCATGCGGCCCTGGAGATAGCTGTACACCCAGTCCCTGCCCTGGGCCGAGCCCTGTCCCGTCATCTGGATGCTGGAGCTCTTGGAATACCCCGCCGAACCGATGAACGTCAGGTCCTCCGAAGGACGGACGTCGAGCCTGATTTCCCCGTACTGGCCGTCTATGTCGAGATTGCGCGGCACGACCTCGGCGGGATCGTGGTGCTCCCAGTCCCGGGCCTTCAGGTACTTCCCCGAAATCTTGAGCCCGATCATGTCGTTTACGCTGCTGGCATGGCGGAAGGACGCCTTCCGCAGGCCGCGTTCCCCTCCGGAGAGGGACACGAAGTTGCCTTCCGATCCGAAGGGGGACCGGGATATGATGTGCATCACGCCGTTGGAGCTGTTGGGGCCGTAGAGCGCCGAACCGGGACCGCGGACGATCTCTATCCGTTCGATGTCCTCGCTGGTGATGGGAATGATGTGGAAGGAATTGATCCGCAGCGACGGGATCCGCGCGATCCGGTTGTCCACCATAGTGAGGAGAAGGCCCGACAGCACTTTGTTGAAGCCGCGAATCACCGTACTGGCCTGCATGACGCCCGTCTTCGCGTGGTCCACGCCGCTCAGGTTCTTGATGTGTTCGTCGACGGACAGCGCCTGGGAGTTCCGGATATCCTTCATCTCGACCACTTCGACGGATGCCGGGGCGTCCAGCGCTTTTTCCTGCTTTCGGGAAGCCGAAACCACGACCTCCTGGCCCACGAGCACCGTAGCGGCCAGTACGAAATCCCGTTCCGTGGGCGCGCCGCCCTGAACCATGATCCCGGTCGCGGTGTCCGACACGTAACCCAGGTAAGTAACGGTGACCTCGTACTCCCCGGCGGGAAGTCCTTCTACGCGGTATATGCCCCGGCTGTCGCTCGTCGAACCCCGCAGCCCTACGATCGCAGGGCTCTTGACCACGATGTTGGCGCCGAAGAGCGACGCCCCGCTCTCCGAAGCGATCCTGCCGGTCAGGATGCCCGTATCCTGCGCCGCCGCCGGGATCGCCGTCATGATGACGGCCAGAACAACGCCTGCCAGTCGCATCGGAACGGTTCCTTCCTGCCGGTCAGGGCCGTGGGTATTACAGACTCCGCGCCGGTGCGGTTTCGACTTCCGTTTCGCGTCGGCGCGGCCAGTCTTTTCTTGTGTGCGTAATTACTTATAGAATAAGAAAATACGCGGATTTGTCAAGCGAATTATCGGCCGAATGCGGTTAGAATCGCAACGCGAGACCCGCCATGACCAGGCGCCCGATCATCGGCGCTCCGACGAAGGCCTGGTATTCCTTGTCGAGCAGATTGCTGGCCTCCACGCTGAACGTGACCTTCGAGAAATCATAGGAAGCGCTCACGTCCACGACGGTATGGGATTCCACGTCGCCGACGTAGACCCCGTCGGCCATTTCAAAAGCGCCGCGATAACGCATGCGTGCGCCGAGGTTGAGCGGCAGGCCGGACGGCTTCAGGCCGATGGCCAGGGACAGCTTGTGCTTTGGCGCGTTCAATGGAATGTCGTCGATGCCGTCCACTTTCTCGAACAGGTTCTCGTTGATGAAGGAATAGCTGCCCGACAGGTTCCAGGTATCGCTGGGATAATAGGAGAACCCGAGGTCCGCGCCGTAGTACGAAACTTCACCGAAGTTGCGGTAGGTCAGCATCACGGCATTGGGGTCGGTGGCTTCCTCCGGGGTCACCGTGCCATAGGGGATCGCAGCCGCCGTGCCCACGAAGATCCGGGTCAGCTCGTCTACCGGCGACCCGTTTCCGTCGCCGCCCACGCCCGTGGCCGGATCATCGATCACCGCGAGCGCCCCGGCCAGCTGCGCGTTCTCCGGCAGGGCCAGTTGCTGCGCGATACCCGCGCCAAGGGCCGAGGCCAGCGGACCGGGATCCAGGAACACGTTGGGGGTCACGATGTGTATGGAACTGATGAAATCGTGAATCTTGTTCCGGTAGAAATCCGCGGTCAGCACCAGCTTGTTGCCGACGACGCCCTTGTAACCCACTTCAAACGTCTCGGTAATGGACGGTCTCATCGGGTCGACGTCCCTGACCGATGCCGGATCGACGGGATTGAAGGAACCCGTCCCCGTGTCCAGTACGCCCAGCGAATTCGTGAGCCCCGGCAGGGCGGACGGGATGACGCCCGGGAACGCGGCGGCCAGTTGCGCCGCCTGCTGGGCCGCCAGCTGCGCGGCGTTCGGAGCCGGAAGACCGAGCGAAATCAGGTACTGCGTGATGATGGGGACCGCAAGCCCCTGGAGCTGCGGCGTAAGTTGCGCCAGCACGGCCCCGCGTGCCACGCCCCAGAGGAGATTGGTACTGGCCGGATCGTTCATGGGCAGATAGGTGTCCGCGGGCAGCCCCGCGACGGGGGCGAAGGGCGACCGGTACATGGGCAGGCCGTTGTCTCCGCGCCGGAACGTGAACTGCGAGTTGACGCCCTGCGTGCGCAGGTCGATGGTGCGGTCCGGACCCAGACCCAGGGCGGCGAAGTTCGCGCCCAGGCCGAACGGATCGGAACCCGCGATCAGATCGAGGAAGTAATGCACGGAACTGGGTGTGCCGAAGGCCCGGTTGTACGTCAGCCGAAGCGTGCTCTCCGTCGAAGGCTTGTAGACCAGGGCCGCCCGGGGCGAGAACACCGGGTCTTCGATCTTGCTGTGTTCGTCCAGCCGGCCGGCCAGCATCAGGCTGACCTGGTCGTTCAGGGTCGTTTCGCTTTGCACGTACAGCCCGTATTCGTCCAGGTTGTCGCGGTCTTCGAACTGACCGTGGGTCGTGTTCCCGGTGTTGGGCCGGGTCAGCAGCACGTCGGCGCCGTAAGTGAACTGCTGACGGCCGCCCACTGCAAGGTTGTGCTGGAGCTGCATCACGGTCAGCCGCGAGGTATCCACGATCGGCTGGGTGGTACGCAGGAGCTTGGTATCGCCCGCGTCGTTCATGTTGAGAAAGATCTGCGCGAACCATCCCTTGTACTGCGAGCGGGCCTGAAAGAACCGGGTAGACCAGTCGACGGCCTGGGCCGCGCCCTGCCCGGTCATCTGAACGGCCTTGATCCGGGAATACCCCGCCGACCCGATGATGGACAGGTCGTCGGTCGGACGCAGGTCGACCCGGACTTCGCCGAGCAGGCGTTCGTTGTCGTTGTCCCGGGGGATGACCTCCGCGGGGTCTTCGTATGCCCACTCCCGGGCCTTCGAGTACTCGCCGGAAACCTTGAACCCCATTTTCCCGTCGACGCTGCTGGCGTGCCGGAAGGTCGCCTTGCGCAGACTGCGTTCGCCGCCGTACAGGGAAAAGGCGTTGCCCTCCGAACCGATGGGCGACCGGGTCACGATGTGCATGACCCCGTTGGCGCTGTTGGGGCCGTAAAGGGCTGACCCCGGACCGCGGACGACTTCGATGCGCTGGATGTCCTCGCTCGTGAGGGGTATGGAACTGCCCATGTTGAGCCGGAGCGAGGCGATGCGCGCGATCCGGTTGTCCACCATCTGCAGAAGGGATCCGGTGAAGGTGCGGTTGAATCCCCGTATCACGGTGGAACTCTGGGAAACGCCGACCTTGGCCTGGTCCACGCCGCTCAGGTCCTTGATGTAGTCGGTAACCGACAGGACCGGCCGGTCCATGATCTCGTCCAGCTCCACCACGGATATGGAAGCCGGCGCGTCGAGCAGCTTCTCCTGCTTGCGCGACGCGGAAACCACGACCTGCTCGCCGATCAGCGTCGTAGCCGCCAGGCCGACGTCCAGCGTGGTGGTCTGGCCGCCGCTGATCATTACGCCGGCCGTGGTGACCGATTCGTAACCGAGGAAGGAAGCGGTCACTTCATAGACGCCGGGCGGCAGGCCGTCGATGCGGAACGCCCCCTCGCCGTCGGTCGTCGTTCCCCGCAGTCCTTCGATCGCGTCGCCCGCGACAGTGATATTGGCGCCGAACAACGCCATGCCGTCATCGGTGGCGACTCTGCCGGCCAGGCTGCCGGTTTCCTGGGCCGCCGCCGGCCATACACTGAACAGCAAGAGCAGAACCACGCTCGTAATGCGCATGATGAATACCTCCCCACGGTAGCTGGTGGTGAATGGAGGCCACTGGAACAGGCCCGTAAACTTCAGATCACTCCATGAAAACGTAACGTGCGATAAACACAAGCGCCAGGACGTCGACGAGTGGATGCACGTCCGCGCCTTTGCCGCTCAGTCTCTTGATGACCGGATAGGCGACGAAACCCACGGCCAGCCCGTCGGCGATGCTGAAGGTCAACGGGATCGAAATCAACGTCAGGAACACGGGGACCGCTTCCGTCGCGTCGCTCCAGTTCACCCGCGCCGCCGCGGCCATCATCAGCACGCCCGTTACGATCAGGGCCGGCGCGGTGGCGAAAACCGGTATGGATTCGACCAGCGGGGCCACGAACAACGTGCCGAGGAACAGGATGGCGACGACCAGGCTGGCGAATCCCGTACGCGCCCCGGAAGATATGCCGGTGGCGCTCTCGATGTAGGTGGTCACGGTCGACGAGCCCAGCACGCTGCCGAAAACCGTTCCGACAGAGTCCGCCAGCAGCGCGCGGTTGGCCCGGGGAAGCCGGCCCTGGCGGTCCAGGAAACCCGAGCGCTCCGAGAGACCGACCAGCGTGCCCATGGTATCGAACAGGTCCACGAACAGGAAGGCGAAGACGAGATGGAGAAACATCGTGTCCAGGGTGTACGGCAGGTGGACGATCGCCTCCCCGAAGAGGGTTGCGGGCCAGGCGGGCAGGCTGACCACGCCGGCCGGCCAGGGAACCACGCCGATGATCATGGCCAGGAAAGCGACTCCTGCGACACCCAGCAGGATCGCGCCTCGAATGCCCCGGGCAAGCATGACGCCGATACCCGCCAGACCGACAAGCGTCAGCACGAATGGCCAGGAACGTACGTCCCCCAGGTCGACCAGGGTGACCGGATCGTCCACGATGATGCCGGCGTTCCTGAGACCGATGAACGCGATGAACAGCCCGATCCCCCCGGCCGTCGCGCGTTTGAGCGGTTCGGGCACCGCGGTGATGATGGCTTCCCTTACGCGCAGTACGGTCAACAACAGGAACAGGAGACCCGACGCCAGCACCACGGCGAGCGCGATACGCCAGCCCACTTCCATGCCCAGTACGATGGTATAGGTGAAAAAAGCGTTCAGCCCCATGCCGGGCGCGAGGGCGAAGGGGTAGTTCGCCAGCAGCGCCATCAAAAGCGTGCCGATGGCGGCGGACGCGCACGTGGCGAACAGGAGTTCTCCGAACAACGCCTGGCCCATCGCCTCCGACAGCATGGCGGGGTTTACCGCCACGATGTAGGCCATCGTCATGAAGGTGGTCAGGCCGCCGGTGGCCTCGGTCCGCCAGTCCGTGTTGTGTTCGTCGAACCTGAAGAATGACGCGATACGGTTCATGGCCGCGCTGTCCCACCGTTCATCCCGGCGCCGGTTAGATCCGCCAGGCGCGCGCGGGGCTGGACGGAAAGCGAAAGTCCGTCCCGCTGCCCGTTGCGAAACCGGTAAGCTCCGGCCGCCGCGATCATGGCGCCGTTGTCCGTGCACAGAATGGGTGGGGGATAGACTACCCGGAGCCCCGATTCGGCGCCTTTTTCCGTCATCCGCTCGCGCAGCCGGCTGTTGCACGCCACGCCTCCCGTGATCAGAATGGCGTCCACTCCGGCGGCCGAAGCGGCGGCCACGGACTTGTCGACCAGCACGTCTACGACGGCTTCCTGGAAGGACGCGGCGATGTGGGCGCGGTCGCGGTCGATCTCCGCTTCGGTCTGTCCCGAAAGATACATGCGTATGGCGTTCTTCAGACCACTGAAACTGAACTCGAAGCCGTCGGGATCGAGGTAGGTCCGGGGAAAATCCAGGAACCCGGGATCTCCTTCGCGCGACAACCGGTCGATGACGGGACCGCCGGGATACCCGATCCGCATCAGCCTGGCGACCTTGTCGAAGGCCTCGCCGGCCGCATCATCGCGCGTATTGCCCAGGATGTTGTAACGGCCCCAGTCCTCGACGAGCACCAACTGCGTGTGTCCGCCCGATACGACAAGCGCGATGAAGGGAGGGGCGAGTTCCCCGTCCGCCAGGCGCCCCGCGTACACGTGGCCTTCGATGTGGTTCACGCCGACCAGGGGTTTGCCCATGGCCATCGCGATGGATTTGACCGTGGAAAGTCCGATCAGCAGACAGCCCGCCAGTCCGGGGCCGTAGGTCACGGCGATTGCGTCCAGGCCATCGGGTTCGCAGGAAGCCAGTTGCAGGGCCGATTCGATCGCGGGCAGCAGAAGGGCCAGGTGGGCCCGGGAGGCCAGTTCCGGCACGACGCCCCCGTATTCGACGTGTATGCCCTGCGAGGAGATTACGTTGGACAGGACCGTCGTTTCATCGCGAACGACAGCGGCCGCGGTTTCATCGCAGGAGGTATCGATTCCGAGGATGAGCATGGCCCCTCGATCGGTTCACTTCCGAGACTGCGCCATGGGTCTGCCGAAACGGGTATCGCTGTTGTCGATGCGGATGTTGAATCCGCGGGTCAGACTGGTACACGTCCTGGACTGGTGCACGCCCAGGCCTTGTACTCGATCGTCACGCCATATGTTAAGGCCGTGAATGGTTTACAATTTATATGGTATTACGGCCGCGGCGTTGTCAATGATTATACCGCAGAAATGGTGCACGAGCCTCGGCGTGCCCCAGGAAGGCAGACCCGTATCGTCTCGCGGGAGCGGGTCAGGGAGCGGTGCCGCGGGCACGCCGCTCCCGGTCGAGGTACCGGGACGGCGTGCTGAGGGGTCATGGTGGAGGGCGTCTATGATCCGGATTACGGATCGCTTCTTCTCAATCGGAATCTGGTATGGTCGCCGCGAAGTTCGAGCAACGCGCCACCCCCGTTGATCGTGCCGGCGATGATGCCTTCGTCGCGTTTTGACACCCGGGTCGATATCTCGAAATCGGAATCCAGGTCGCTTTGGTGGCTGACGTCGGAGTAGAGGTCGAGTCCCTGATGGCGGGGAAGGTACAGTACCGTCCGGCCCCGGTGCGCGCGTATCCGCGTATCGCCGCTGAGTTGCGTTGCTTCCATGCGCACATCCGCGTGTCTCGCGTCCAGTTCGACGGCGCCTTCCAACTCCGTCAGCCGAAGCGTGCCGTGATCCAGGTCCAGGCGCGACAAGCCCGTCCAGTCCGTTCCCGATACCTCGCTGTAGTGCGCATTGATGCGAATCGCGCCTTCCACGTCCTGGATCCTCGTGTCCGTATGGCGGACGTCCAAATCCAGATGGATACGACGCGGCGTTCGAATTTCGTAATGGACATAGGGGATATGGCGGATGCTGATGAACCATCGTTTGTAACTGGGAATATCGTCATAGTCGGACCGGATCCGCAACGATCGTCCGGATCCCTCCACTTCGATGCTCAACGCCGATACGATCTTACTCGCGTAGTCGGGGTTGATTTCGAAGGGTGACTCGATACGGGCGACGATTTCCACCTCGTTACGATCCCATGACGACAGTTCAAGGCTGCCCCTGCCGATTTCTATGTCCAGGTGGCCGCCCGGTTCGAATGCGACCGTTTTAGCGTAATGCCTGACTTCTGCGAATGCGTCCCGGTGAAAACCCGTCAGGTCGCCGGGCAGCAGGATGAGTACGGCGGCAACAGCAAGAACTCTATACGCGAGCGTAAACATAATGCACCTCCCATCCGGTAAGCTGAAGGTTTATCGCGAAGAACCCCGGAATGAATAACGTGAGGTCATCGCGCCTACCTGCTTAGACCTCGAATGGAAAGTGTAAGTTGCCGCAATCGGCCTCAGCTTCGGACCAGGTTCCGCAGGACGAACCATACGTTCTCCTTGCGCTCCCTGAGCCTGCGGTAGAAGTAGGGCATCCACTCCGTTCCGAAGGGCACGTAGACGCGCATGTGGAAGCCCCTTGCGCGCATTTCCTTCTGGAACCCCGGTCGCAGGCCGTAGAGCATCTGGAACTCGAAGCCGTCCCGCGGGACCTCCAGTTGCTCGGCATACCGTATCACGCCCTCGATCAGGTAATCGTCGTGCGTCGCGAATGCGGGATAGTGGCCGTCCCGCAGGAGCTGCTCCGTCATGGAAAGAAACGCGCCGCGGATGTTGGGCATCCGCTGAAGGGCCAGGTCGGAGGGCTCCCGGTAGGATCCCTTGCACAGCCGCACACGGGCTCCGATCTTGTTGAGCACGAAGATGTCGTGGGGGCTGCGCAGCAGCATGGCCTGGATCACCACGCCGGAGTTCCTGTGACGGTCGTACAGATTGTAGAAGGTATCCAGCGTCTGCTGCGTATAGGGCGAGCCTTCCATGTCCAGCCGGACGAAGATGTCCCGTTCACCGGCGGCTTCCAGGATCCGGCCCAGGTTGTCTACGCAGTACGCTTCGTCTATATCCAGTCCCAGGTGGGTGAGCTTGACGGAGATATTGGCCTGGAGCGCGCCGTCACGGATCAGGTCCAGCATGACGAGATACTGGCGGACGGCCTCGTCCGCCTCTTCCCGTTCACGGGTCGCTTCGCCGAGCATGTTCAGGGTCACGTCGAGCCCGTCGTCGTTTAACGACCGGACGACGTCGACCGCGGCCTCGAGGGATTCTCCCGCGACGAATCTCCTGGCGAGGAAGAAAAACCGGCTCATATCGGCTCCGTAACCTATGCGGCAGACCAGGCAGACCAGGCGGACCAGGCAGACCGGGCAGACCAGGCGGATCGGACGGACCAGCAGGACCGCTTACGCCGTGAAGGGATCGCGCCCGAATCCGGGGCGGCGCGCATAGGTCCACGCGACCCGGCTCACGTCCTCGTTGGACATGCGCCAGTCCAGCAGTCTCACGCGCAGGTCCCGGACCGCGTCAGCGTAACGCGGATCTTCGGCCACGTTACGTAGTTCGCCGGGATCCCGTGCCAGGTCGAAGAGCACGTCCGGCATGCCGTTGAAGTGCCAGTACTTGAACCGGTCGTTCCGCACCATCCATCCCCGGCATTTCTCGGGCGGGATGCCGAGTTTCTTCGGCGTCCAGTAGAACCGGAAATCCCAGTCCGCGAAGACCGCTTCGCGCCAGTCGGCCGGGCGTTCGCCCCGCAGCAGGGGAACGAGGGACCGGCCCTGCAGGGCGGGCGGCATGCCCGGTGCGCCCGGTGCGCTGTGTCCGCCCGGTGCGCCCGGTGCGCCCGCTCCGCCCGGTGCGCCCGGTGCGTTGGGTCCGCCGGCACCGCCATGACCATCCGTTCCGCCAATTCCACAGACTTCCAGGCAGGTCGGCAGGACGTCCAGGGACTCGACGAACTCGTTCATCGTCCTCCCGCGCGTGGCGTCCGCGCAGGGCCGGGGATCGCGGACGATGAAGGGCACGTTGTACGCCTCGTCGTAGAAGAGCTCCTTCTCGAACATCCAGTGGTCGCCCACGTATTCGCCGTGATCGGACGTGAAGACGATCAGCGTGTCCTCCCAGAGACCCCGGTCCTTCATGAAACCGAACAGCCTGCCCAGGTGGTCGTCGATCTCCGTAATCAACCCGTAGTAGGTCGCCCTTCGCTGCCGCCACACGTCTTCGTCGTCGTAGGCCACGCCGCCCCTTTCGATCCGGTAGGGGACGTGGAAGGGATGGGGATGCTCCAATTCCTCCGGAGACCGGTTCGGCGCGGGGGAATCGGCGGGGTCGTACAGCGCGTTGTAAGGATAGGGCGCCACGATGGGCAGGTGGGGCTTGAAGTAGGAGAGGTGCAGAAACCAAGGCGAATCCCCGGCGTCGTCCATGAAGGCCATGGCCCGGTCCGTCATGAAGGCGGTATCGCTGTCCTCCCGCCTGAATCGCGTGGGGTAGGCGGAACGATCCCGGTCGGCATTTGCGGGCATTTCCACCGCGAAAGGATCGGCGACGACGTCGGCGGCGTACCCCTTGCTTCTTAGATGGGCCAGCCAGCCCTCCCCCCTGGATTCGTTCAGCTCCCAGGTTTCCAGCCCGGCCAGGGCCGCGCGGCGGATCCCCTGTTCAGGCTGCGCCCCGGGATCGCCGAAGGGATCGGGAGTGTAGTGCGTCTTGCCGCAGAGCGCCGCCCGGTAACCCGCCTCGCCGAAGAAGTGGCCCATGGTCTTCTCGTCCACGGGCAGGGGCACTTCGTTCCAGGGAGACCGGTTGGCGTGGGGATACCGGCCGGTGTAAAAGCACATGCGGCTGGGACCGCAGACCGCCGACTGCACGTAGGCCCGCCGGAAGAGGACGCCTTCAGAAGCGAGATGGTCGAGGTGGGGCGTCCGGACCACGGGGTGGCCGACGCCGGACATACAGTCCGCCCGCATCTGGTCGGTCATGATGAAGAGTACGTTCGGTCGACCGGCGGGCATGTGGGGTCTCCGCGTGCTGCTGGGTGCGGGGTGCAGCCGCGCGTAGCGGCGAAAGACCGCACGGCGCGACGGACGGCAATGGTGCCGCCTGAACGGTAATATGCAGCCGTATTTCCCGATAGGCAAAAGCATATTCTGATATGGGCGCACGCGTGCGGGCACACGCCGTCGGCGAGGTGAACGGTCAAGTGTGTACACACAGGCGCACGCCGCCAGCCGTGTAGAGGCCGGAGAGAAATCACAAGTGCATCCGCGCAGGGGAAAATCGGACAGGTTTTGTGAATAGGATGGACCGAAAGAATGTATGCAGTACGTCTCGCCGTTCGAAATCACCGCGTGAGACCCGGGGGCACGAAAAAACGCAACCATTCAGGTCGTTTCCCTGTCTTAGATGCAGCGCGTGAATCGATGGTCGGCGAGGACCCCAAAATGGTTGGAGGACATACCTTGTTTCTGAACAGACTGCATCGGTGGACGATCATCCTGTCCGCCCTGATCATAGTGGGACCCGCGGAATCCGAAGCGCGCCAACCGGCGCTGGAGAAACGGGTGTACAATACCCGGCACATCACGTCGCTGCCCCCGGACATCGACGGCAGGGGCGATGATCCGGCCTGGAACGACGTGGAGTGGTCCGGCGACTTTACCCAGCTGGATCCGGACGACGGCGGGGAACCCACACAGCAGACGGCCTTCAAGATCCTTTTCGACGATCACAACCTCTACGTGCTGATCCGGGCCTTCGATACCGAACCGGACCAGATTACCCACCGCGTAACCCGGCGCGACGATTGGGACAACGACTGGGTGGAGATCCATTTCGACAGCTACCACGACAAACGCACGGCTTTTTCCTTCACGCTGACCGCTTCAGGCGGGCGGGGCGACGAGGCCATATCGAACGACGGCAACGACTGGGACTCGAGCTGGGACCCCGTATGGTTCGGCGCGTCTACCATCGACGAAGAGGGATGGCTTGCCGAGATGCGCATACCCTTAAGCCAGCTGCGGTTCTCCGGCGAGGAGGGACAGATTTGGGGCCTTCAGGTACAAAGAAGGCTGTACCGCCGCGAGGAGCGTTCAGGTTGGCAGCACATCCACCGGAATTCGCCGGGCTGGGTCAGCCTGTTCGGGGAACTGCGCGGTCTTGAAGGGATCGAGTCTTCCCACCGGATCGAGATCCTGCCCTACATGGTAGGCGACCTCAACCGGTTCCAGGCCGAAGCGCAGAACCCCTTCCGCGACGGCCAGCGCGCCGACGGGCGCATCGGACTGGACGGCAAGATCGGGCTCGCCGGGAACATTACCATGGACCTGGCCGTGAACCCCGACTTCGGCCAGGTCGAGGCGGATCCTTCGCGGGTCAACCTGTCGGCCTTCGAGCTGTTCTTCGAAGAGCGGCGGCCCCTCTTCGTCGAAGGGAAGAACATCACTGAATTCCAGGTCGGCGGCGGCGGTCCTTTCTGGAACGACCGGCTGTTCTACTCGCGGCGTATCGGCCGGTCTCCCCAGCGTAGCCCGGACCTCTCAGACGGTCAGACCATGGATAAGCCCCGGAATACGCCCATACTCGCCGCCGCGAAGATCACCGGCAAGACACCGGGGGGCCTGTCCATCGGCATCGTGGACGCGGTGACCGCGGAAACTGCCGCCCGGATAGACACGAAGGGCGCGCGGAGCGAGGAGTCGGTGGAACCGCTGACCAACTACCTGATCGCGCGCCTTCAGCAGGACTTCAACGACGGGGGCTCGTCGCTGGGCACGATGCTCACGGCGACCAACCGGAACAACAACGAGGCCCACTTCGATTTCCTCAACCAGGCGGCCTACACGGGCGGGATCGATTTCCGCCACCAGTGGAGCGACCGGACCTACTGGCTTAACGCGAGCATGTCGTTCAGCCACATCCGGGGCGAACCGGAGGCGATTACCCGCGTGCAGCGCAATTCCGCGCGGTACTACCAGCGCCCCGACGCCGACTATGTTGCCCTCGACTCCACGCTGACCACGCTGAGCGGCCATGGCGGCAGCTTCAGCGTGGGCCGGTCGGGCAACAGCCCGTGGAACATGGGCATCGGCGGCACCTGGCGGTCGCCGGGCCTCGAACTGAACGACGTGGGATTCCTGCGCCAGGCCGACGTATTCATGCAGAACAGCTGGTTCGGCTACCGGTCGGAAAAACCGAACCGGATCTTTCGCGAGTATAACCTGTTCCTGAACCAGTGGCAGGGCTTCACCTTCGGCGGGGATCGGAAGTTCCTGGGCGGCAACATCAACGGGGGCGGCCAGTTCAACAACTACTGGTGGGTATGGTTCAATGTGAACTCGGAGATCGAAGGTCTGTCCACCACCGCCCTGCGCGGCGGGCCGGCCCTGAAATCACCAGGCAACGTGGAATTCAACTTCGACGTCGACACCGATGGACGCAAGCCGCTCAGTTTCGGCTTTGGCGGCGGCCAAAACTGGCGCCGAGATGACGCGGGAAGCTCGAGCTGGGTGTACCTGTCCATGCGGTACCGGCCAAGTAACGCCATGAATATCCGCATCAACCCGTTTTTCGACACCGCCCGAAACGAATTGCAGTTCGTGTCCAATGAAACATTCGACGACGACGGCTTTACGGGCCCGGCCTCACAGGTGGACCAGGCCTCCCTGGCTGACCGCTACCTGCTGGGCCGCGTCGACCAGAAGACGCTGGGGATCGGTATCCGGATGAACTACAGCATCACCAACAACATGTCCATCCAATACTACGGACAGCCTTACATCTCGGCCGGACGCTACGACCGGTTCAAGCGGATAACCAACCCGCGTGCCGACCGGTTCGCGGACCGTTTCGAACTGCTTTCGGACGGCCAGCTGGCCTATGACGATTCAGACGAAGCCTACCGCGTGGATGAGAATGTGGACGGCCGGACGGACTACTCCTTCGACGATCCGGACTTCAACTTCCTACAGTTCCGATCGAACCTGGTGTTGCGGTGGGAGTATACGCCGGGCTCGACGCTGTTCCTCGTGTGGCAGCAGCAGCGCAGCCGCTCGGGCGGCACGGGCGATTTCGCCGCAGGGCAGGACCTGAACGACCTGTTCGACACCTATCCCTCGAACATCTTCCTCTTGAAGTTCAACTACTGGTTTTCGCTCTAGGCGGGTGACGGCTAGGCGGGCCGCAGCTTGTTCACCATCTCCAGCATGGCCGTCATGTAGCCGATGGCGTAGGCGCGCCCCCGGTGATGCCAGTCGGTGTCATCTACGAAACGGGGCACGTGGTCGGTGATCATGAACCCGGTGAACCCGACCTCCTTCAGGGTCCGCATGACCTCGTAGGGATCCACGTTCCCCTCGTTGATGAAGCACTCGTTGAAACAGGGCACGTTCCCCTGCACGTCGCGGAAATGGACGTAGATGATTTTTCCGGCGCCGCCGAAGTGCCGCACGGCCTTGATCACGTAGTCGTGACCTCCCATTTCCGACCAGCATCCCATGCAGAAATCCAGGCCGTGGTACGGACTGTCGAAGGTGTCCATGGCCAGCTTGAAGCCCTCGAAGCTGCTGAAGATCCGCGCCACGCCGCCCAGCATAGGGATGGGCGGGTCGTCGGGATGCAGTGCGAGCTTGACGTTGCTTTCCTCGGCGACCGGCAAGATCCTCGACATGTAGTATGCGTAGTTGTCCCACATCTCGTCTGCCGTGAATATCCGGCCGAAGGTGGGTTCCGCGTCCCGGTGGGCCTCGAAATCGAACCGGGTGGCCGTAGCCCGGCCGCGAAGCACGGCGGGGTCCGGCGTCCGCCAGACGGAACTGGGGATCCAGTGGTACCCAAGGATGGGAATGCCGGCCTTGCCCATGTTGCGGATGGTGTACTTCATGTGCTCGATCTGTTCGTCGCGGCCCGGCAGCCCCAGCATGGCCTTGTCGTAGAAGGGGATGGGGACGTTCTCCAGGGCCATCAGGCGCAGTTCGGCGTTGTCGGCCCGTTTCTTCAGGTCGACCAGGTCCTCCAGCTCCCAGCGCTTCTCGCCCGGCAGTTTCGGCGTGTTCATGAGGAAGTCGTCGGCGCCGAGCTGCTTGATGTAGGCCAGTTTCTCGTCGGTGAGCACATTGAACTGCCCGAGTCCGATGCGCATTTCCAGGGTCATGTCAGTCCTCACCTTCCCCGGTGTCGGACGAAGTGGCCGGTGGTTCCGATGGACCCGACGGGTCAGGCTGCTCCGGCTTCCTGACCAGCCTCACACTCTTGAGCGCTTTCGGGGCCAGGCGGATGCCCCTGGCCCGGTTCCCCCGAACGGGAAAGAGCGAAAGGTCGAAGGCTTCCTCGAAGACTCGCATCCGCGGCGTGGGCTTGTAGGTGATATTCGCCATGACGTCGGTATCCGTGGTCAGTTGAAGGATGCGGCAACCCTCGGGCACGATCTCGTATCCCCGGTTCAGGATGAACTTGTCCAGCTTGCAGCGCTTGACGTAGGGATGGCCCTTCCGGTCGCGGTAGACGATGGTGAACACCCGGTCGGGATCGACGAACCCGCAGTACAGCATGCCCTTGTCCACGAAAAGCCGTTCGATCTCGGCGTGGAGCGCATAGGCGCCGGTCTTGCGGATCACGAGGACCCGGTCATAGGGCGATACGTCGAAGAGGGTGTCGCCGCCGCCCAGTCCATACCCCAGGTATCCGGTGCTCCGGTCGTACCTGAGCGCCAGGTTCCGTTGTGCCGCCTTCCGGGCGTCGACCCGCTTGAAAGCGGTGATGGTCGTCCTGCGGTGAAAAGCCTCGCGGTACCGCCCGATGAGCCCTTCCAGGAGGGTGATCGCGTAGGCCGACAGATGGCCCAGGTGATCCCTGATCTCCCGCAGGCGGCTGCGGATGGCCTTCATCTCCTCGTTGGCGCGGTTGATGTCGTACAGGGAAATCCGGCGGATCGGCACCTTGAGGAGGGTATCGATATCCTCGGAAGACAGTTCTTTCACCTTTGACTCAAAGGGTTCGAACCCCTGCCGGATCGCTTCGTGGATCTTATCCTGTTCCCGGACTTCCTCGATGCGCTTGTAGATCCGTTCCTTGATGAAGAGTTGCTCCAGCGTTTTCGCGCGCAGCTTTGCGTGAAGCTGCTTCCGTTCGATCTTCAGTTCCGCTTCCAGGACCTCCAGGAGCCGCCGCGTGTTGTGCCTGAGCACGTCGGTAACGGGCAGTATGCACGGGTGGCCCGACCGGATGACCAGCACGTTGGTGGAGATGGAGGACTCGCAGTCGGTGAAGGCGTAGAGGGCGTCCACGGTTTCCTCGGAATGGACGCCCCGGGCCAGGCGGATCTCGATTTCCACCTCGTCGGCCGTGAAGTCGGAGATGCCGGCGATCTTCAGCTTGTTCTTCTTCGCCGCCGCCTCGATGGAACCGATCAGGCTTTCGGTGGTCGAACCGAAGGGCAGCTGCCGTATGACGATGCGTTTGGGGTCCTTCACGTCCAGCTGGGCGCGGACCATCACCTTGCCGTTGCCGTCATTGTATTCCGAGACGTCCACCAGGCCCCCGGTGGGGAAATCGGGCTGGACCTCGAAGGGCTCGTCCCGGAGGCAGGCGATCTGGGCTTCCATGAGTTCGATGAGGTTGTGCGGCAGGATCCGGGTCGCCATGCTCGAGGCGATGCCCTCGGCGCCCATGGCCAGGAGAACGGGGATCTTCGCAGGAAAGGCGACGGGTTCCCTGTTGCGGCCGTCGTAGGAATCCACGTACTCGGTGATCTCCGGATCGTACAGCACCTCCTTGGCCAGCGGCGTCAGGCGGCACTCGATATACCGGGCCGCCGAGGCGGGGTCGCCGGTGAGGGTCGAGCCGAAATTGCCCTGCTTCTCGATGAACATGTCCTTGTTGGCGAGATTGACCAGCGAGCCGAAGATGGACTGGTCCCCGTGGGGATGGTACCGCATGGTCTGGCCCACCACGTTGGCGACCTTGTGGAACTTCCCGTCGTCCATTTCGAAGAGGGTATGCAGAATGCGACGCTGCACGGGCTTGAGTCCGTCGTCGATCTCCGGAATCGCCCGGTCCTTGATGAAATAGGAGGCGTACTTCAGGTAGTAGTCTTCGAAGAGGGTATCGGCGTAGGCCATGGGTCCTATACTTCGTCCAGCAGGTTCTCCACGATGTAGTCCCTGCGCTCGGGCGTGTTCTTGCCCATGTAGAAGGTGAGGGTTTCCGGAATGCTGTGGATGGAACGGACGTTGACCTTCACGAGCCGCATGTCGGAACCGATGAACTGGCCGAATTCGCCGGGCGAGATCTCGCCCAGCCCCTTGAACCGGGTCACTTCCGCCCCGCGAATCCGGTCCAGGGCCGCGTTGCGCTCCTTCTCGCTGTAGCAGTAGACGGTTTCCTTCGTGTTGCGCACCCGGAAGAGCGGCGTTTCGAGGATGTGGACGTGGCCCGCGAGCACCATCTCCTCGAAGTAGCTCAGGAAGAAGGTCATCAGGAGATTGCGGATATGGTAGCCGTCGTAATCGGCGTCGGTCGCGATGATCACCTTGTTGAACCGCAGGTTCGATATCCCGTCCTCGATGCCGAGGGCCATCATGAGATTGTAGAGCTCCTCGTTCTTGTAGATGGCCGCCCGCGTGCGGGAGAAGACGTTCAGCGGCACGCCCTTGAGTCCGAAGATCGCCTGGGTCAGCGGGTCCCGCGCCGAGACCATGGAACCGGCGGCCGAAGGCCCCTCGGTGATGAAGATCGAGGAATCCTCTCCGAACTTCGCGTGATCGAAGTGGTACTTGCAGTCCTTGAAATTGGGGATCTTGATGGCGATACGCCGGGCCGCTTCGCGGGCCTCCTTCTTGACCGCATTCAGTTCCTTCCGCAGACGCTCGTTCTGGGTGATCTTCTCCTGGATCCGCTGGGCGGACTCCTGGTTTTTGTGCAGGAAGTCCACCACGGCACTGCGGATCTCCGAGACGAGCCAGCCCCGGATATCGGTATTGCCCAGCTTGTTCTTGGTCTGGGATTCGAAAATGGGTTCCTTCAGCTTGATGGCGATGGCGCCCGCAATGGACTCGCGGACGTCCACTCCGCCGTAGCTTTTCTTGAAGTATTCGTTGACGCCCTTTAGAATGCCCTCGCGGAACGCGCTCTGGTGGGACCCGCCGTCCGCGGTGTACTGGCCGTTCACGAAGGAGAAGAGCGTCTCGCCGTAGTTGGTGGTGTGCGTGAAGGAAAACTCGATGTACTGGCTTTTGTGGTACGAGGGCTCGTAGAGGACGTTCTCGCCCACCTCGGCCTTGAGGAAGTCCAGCAGTCCGTACCTGGAAACGAATCGCTTCTTGTTGAAGACCAGGCGAAGGCCGCTGTTCAGGCAGGCGTAGTTCCACATGCGGCTTTCGACGTAGTCCGGCTGGAAAGCGTATTCCCCGAAGATCTCCTCGTCGGGCAGGAATTCGACATAGGTGCCGTCCGGCTCGTCCGCGGCGCCCTCGTTCTGCCCGAGGAGTTGCCCCCGCTCGTACACCGCCTCCGCATAGCGCCCGTTCCGGTAGGCCACGACGCGGAAATCGACGGAGAGGGCGTTGACCGCCTTGGCGCCCACGCCGTTCAGTCCCACGCTGAACTGAAAGACCTCGTCGTTATACTTGGCGCCCGTGTTGATGATCGAAGTGCACTCCACGACCTTGCCGAGGGGAATCCCGCGGCCGAAGTCGCGGACGCGGACCCGGTCGTCTTCGATGGACACGTCGATCTGCCGGCCGTGGCCCATGATAAACTCGTCCACGGCGTTGTCGATCACTTCCTTGAGGAGGACGTAGATGCCGTCTTCCGGATCGCTGCCGTTCCCGAGCCGGCCGATATACATGCCTGTACGGAGCCGGATGTGTTCCAGCGACGAGAGGGTCTTGACCTTGCTTTCGTCGTAGACGGCGGCGTCCGTAGCGCCCTCTGCGGCCGCGGCGACTGGAGATCCGTTGCCGTCGACGGACCGTTCGGCCGGAGAACCGTTGTCGTCGGGCCGTGCGGACGGAGATCCGTTTCTTTCATCCGGTCGCGCGCCGTTTTCCGATTCGACCGGTTTTCGGTTGGTCGCGGCACCGCTGCCGCGCGAACCGTTCCCGTTGCCGGACCGGCCGTTCGCCCCTTCTTCCCGCGGCGTGAGCAGGTCGAGCTGGGTGTTCCGGTCCTCTCCGCTTCTCGAACCGTTCCGGGTCGCCATGGGTCCTTTCCCGATAGCAGATGACTGTAAAACACTACGTGGGCGGCCATCCTCCATGCCGCGCGGGCGGCCAATCCCTCCGAGGCGCGGACATTAGAACATGTCGTGTCAAGCCATGCAGTTAGCACAATATATGGCCGTATGCCGCACATGTCAATATACGCTGTATGGCCGTATGCCGCGCATGACAATATACGCTACGTCTGTTTGGTAATTTGTCAAGGAAATCCATACCCGTGCGGGTACCATTGCGCGTGCCGGCTTGTAAGACTTGTGATGGGATCAGGGCGCATGGGACGGACGTCCCGGGACCAACTGCCGGACGCCCTAGGACCCGGCACCGTCCGGTCTAGGACCCGGCGCCGTCCGACTTGAGGATGTTCCGCGAGATGACGATCTTCTGGGCTTCGGAGGTGCCTTCGTAGAGGGTGGTGATCCGTGCGTCGCGGTAGAAGCGTTCCACGTCGAAGTCGCGGATGTACCCGTAGCCGCCATGAATCTGAATGGCCTCGTTCGTGATCCGAATCGAGGCCTCGGACGCGTACAGCTTGGCCATGGACGACGCCGTGATGTAGTCCTGCCCGGCGTCCTTGAGCCACGCGGCCCGGTAGGTCAGCAGGCGCGCCGCCTCGAGTTCGGTCGCCATTTCCGCCAGCTTGAAGGCGATCGCCTGGAACTCGGCGATGGGCTTGCCGAACTGGGTCCGTTCCTTTGCGTACCGCACGGAAGCGTCGTAGGCTCCCTGCGCGATGCCCAGGGCCTGGGCCGCGATGCCGATGCGGCCGCCGTTTAGTATGGACAGCGCGATGTTCAGCCCCCGGCCTTCCTCGCCCAACAGATTAGTCTGCGGCACGCGGCAATCCTCGAATAGAAGCTCGCTGGTATCCGAACCCCGGATGCCGAGTTTCTGCTCCTGGCGGCCGACGGTGAAACCGGGGATTCCTTTCTCCACGAGGACCATGCTGAGGCCGAGATGGCCCGTGCCGGGTGCGGTGGTCACCAGCACGAGGAGGTAGTCGGCGAAACCGCCGTTGGTCACGAAGTGCTTCTTGCCGTTGATGACGTATTCCGTGCCGTCCTTCAGCGCCGACGTGACCGTCGAGCCGACGTCCGTCCCGGCGCCGGGCTCGGTCAGCGCGAGGCAGGCCTGGGCCTCGCCGCGCCCCAGGGGAGGCAGATACGCCTTCTTCTGGTTTTCGGTGCCGAAGGCGAAAACGCCGTCGGCGAAAAGGGAGTTGTTCACCGAGACGCATACCCCGGTCGACGCGCATACCCGCGAGAACTCCTCCACGGCCAGCACGTAACTGAGCGTATCCAAGCCCGCGCCGCCGTACGCTTCGGGAACCATCATGGCCATGAAACCCATCTTGCCGAGTTCCCGGATCGTATCGTAATGCACGGCTTCGCGCTCGTCGATTTCCCGGGCGTGGGGCTTCAGTTTCTCCTCGGCGATCCGGCGGGCGGTGTCCCGCATCATGGCCTGGTCGCCGCTCAAGGCGAATTCCATCGGTTCCCCCTCTTCAGTTCACGCCGAGCAACCGGGCCGCGGTGACCGCCATGACCTCGCAGCTCCGGACTAGATGCTCGATCTCACAGTACTCATCGGGCTGGTGGGCGAGATGGAGCAGTCCGGGGCCGTAGGCGATGCACTGCTTCACCCTTCCCGTGTTGTGGACGTGCTTGTGGTCGTAGGTGCCGGGGCTGGCCACGTGTTCCGCGGGAACGCCGGTCAGGTCCTCGATCGTGCGGGAAGCCGTACCGACCAGCTCGGCGTCCGGGTCGGTCTCGACCGGGCGAACGACCATCAGGTCGGTGAGCTCCGCTTTGAAGTCCCGGTCTTCCGCGGTCAGATGGGCGATCAGCGTCTCGATTTCTTTTTTTACGTCGTCGAAGGATTCCTCAATCAGAAAACGCCGGTCGAAGATGGCGGAGCACCGGTCGGCCACACAGGGCGAGCCCACGCTTCCGTCCGTCTGCCCGCCGGTTATGCCGTTCACGTTGATCGTGGCCCGGCGCGCTTCCGGCGGGTCCACGGGCATTTCCGTTTTGCGGGCGCGAAGGGCCGGCGCGAGGTCCGACGAGACCCGGCTCAGGAAACGCTCCATCTTGTTGATGGCGCTGACGCCCAGAAAGGGCATGCTGCCGTGGGCGGTCCGGCCGATGGTGTCGACCCGGAACCAGTAGACTCCTCGGTGACCCAGGCAGATGCGTCCCGGTCCGAAGGGTTCCGGTATGATCACGTACGAGGTCCGTTCGGGGGAAATGAGTCCCTCGCGGGCAAGGTAGTCCATGCCGGCGAACCCGCCGGTCTCCTCGTCGACCGTCGCGCTGAATTCGAGACTGCCGCGCAACGAGACGCCCGCCTCCCGCACCGCGGCCGCCGCGAAGAGCGCCGCGGCGATGCCGCCCTTCATGTCGCACGCGCCGCGGCCGTATATCCTGCCGTCCTTCACTTCCCCGCCGAAGGGATCGACCGTCCAGTGCTCGCCCGGCGGAACCACGTCGGTGTGGCCGTTGAAATGCAGCGTGGGCATCGGCGAACGGCCGGAAAGCCTGCCCACCACGTTGACCCGGGGGTGTTCTTCGGAATGGTCCGGATGACCGGCGGCGGTCACGTACCGGGTTTCGAAACCCAGCGCGCGCAACCGGTCGCCCACGAGCCGGGCGCAGTCCGGGTATCCGTCACCCGGCGGATTCACGGAGGGTATCTGGATCAACGCCCTTAAAAAACCGATCATGTCGTCGCGGAGGACGCGTACCTGTTCCACGATGCGCTGTTCGAGCGGGGTTATCATGGGCTTGCAGGGGAGGCCGGGTTCCGGGCGCCGGGTCAGCCGGCGTCCTCCATCTCGTCGTAGAATCTGGCCATGCTGCCCCGTTCCTTCGCCGCGTTGAACCGCATGCCCGACCGGGGATGCTGGTTCATGAGGCCCGTGATCATGTAGGGAATGTCGAACCCCCACATCAGTTCGTGCCGCATCGGCTCGACGTGGTACTGTATGCAGTCCAGCAGCGGACGCAGGCGGAACTTCGGGTTGTGCAGGAATCCGACGATCAGTTCCATGGGGCAGTTGCCGGCGCCGCGGCCGAGACCGCCGAGGCTGGCGTCCAGGTAGTTCGCCCCGCGGATCAGCGCCTGAATCGTGTTGGCGAAGGCCAGTTGCTGGTTGTTGTGGGCGTGGATGCCCACCTCTTTGTCGGTAGACTGCAGGGCGTTCAGGAACTTGTCCACGAGCGCTTCGATCTGTTCGCTGTAAAGGGCGCCGAAGCTGTCCACCACATAGATGGCGTCCACCGGCGACTCGACGAGCATGGAGAGCGCCTCGTCCATTTCGCTTTCCGGAACCGTCGACGCCGCCATGAGGTTCAACGTGGTCTCGTAGCCCTTCTCGTGGGCGTCCTGGATCATGTCCAGCGCCAGCGGAATCTGGTGGATGTAGGTGGCGATCCGGATCATGTCCAGCACGCTTTCCGCGGCCGGCAGGATATCGGTCTTGTAGTCCGACTTCTCCGCGTCGGCCATCGCCGCCAGCTTGACGGGCGAGTCATTGTCGCCCACGACGCCGCGGATATCCTCTTCGGCACTGAACTTCCAGGGTCCGTGTTCATCGGGGGAGAAGATCTGTCGCGAGTTGATGTACCCGATTTCCATGTAGTCGATCCCGCCGGCGACGCAGGCCTGGTAGACCGCCTTGACGGTATCCGCGTCGAAACGGTGGTCGTTCATCAGGCCGCCGTCCCGTATGGTGCAATCGATGAGCTTGATCTCCGGCCGGTAGGTCAGCCACTTACGCGTGGGTGCTTCGTTGAGTGCCGATTGGTCCATGATCCTGTTCACTTCACTCCTGTTTACCGGTGAATCCGCCTGGTTTGCCTTGACGGCCGGGAATAACGGGGCCGTTCCGCGACAGAACATATACGACACCCGCACGCGGGACAAGGTATTTCAAGCGGCGCGCGGAAGTCAGGCGCATCGGTTCGACGTATCCGGCTGAATGCCCTTGACTAATACGCCTTCCCGCTTATCATGCAAGTTGCGTTGCGGGCCGTGCCGGTCAGGTGCGCAACCGGACGCGCGGGGCATTAGACGATTGCGGGCAGGACTTCGCATGGCAAGGGCTATGGGTATCATTCTCAAGACCGAAAAGCAGATCGAGACCATCCGCCGCAGCGGCCAGGCCGCGACCGCGACGCTGCAGCGCATGGGCGAAGCCGTCAGGCCGGGCGTCGCGACCTCAGAACTGGACCGGATCGCCCGCAAAATGATCCGGGACTACGGAGGCACCTCCTCTTTCCTCGGGTACCGGCCCAGCTACCATCCGCCCTTTCCCGCCACCATCTGCGCGTCCATCAACGATGAGATCGTGCACGGCATCCCCAGTCCGCGACGCAAAGTCGAGGAGGGGGACATCCTCAGCCTCGATTTCGCCATGATCATCGACGGATACCACGGCGATACGGCCTTCACCTTCCCCGTCGGCCGAATTTCACCGGAAGCGCGGCGGTTGCTGGACGTCACGCGGGCATCGGTGTTCAAGGGGATCGAGGAAGCGAAGCCGGGGAACCGCATCGGCGATATCGGGCACGCCGTGCAGCAATACGCGGAATCTCACGGATACTCGGTGGTGCGGGACCTGTGCGGCCACGGGATCGGCCGCAGTCTCTGGGAGGAACCGCAGGTCCCCAATCACGGCAGGCCGCAACGCGGCATCCGGCTCAAACCGGGCATGGTCATCGCCATCGAACCCATGGTGTGCGCGGGCGCGCACCGGATCCGGGTCCTCGACGACGAATGGACGACCTCCACCGCCGACGGACGGCTGTCCGCCCATTTCGAACACACGGTAGCGATCCTGTCCGACGGTCCCGAGATCCTGACGGAGAACACCGACCTCTGGGGTTCGAACGGCCTGCCGGGATGACGTGATTCGGCTGGTACGGTCGGTCCGGTCGGCCCGGTTCTACTTTTCGGGCCTCCCCGGCTGTGCAGGTATCATCGCAGATCCTTCAACACCGTGTATCGCCGCGCTTCTTCTCGCGATCCGGCCAAGACCAGGTAAGCGGTATCCTCGCTGACTCCGCGGGCGGCCACCTCGTGACCCCGCATGAGCTTCAGGTGGCCTCCGTCGGCGCCCCAACTGTCCATCCGGACGCCGCTCCCCGGCGAAACGAGTACGAATGTCCGCCCGGTGCGCGGGTTGGCGGCGGCGGCCCAGTGTCCGCCATCCTGTTCGACATACCACGGGCGCCGCTTCCGCTCGCCGTCCGCCGAGAACAGAACGGTGTCGGCCATCTCGCCGTCGGGCTTCAGGAACAGATGCCATCCGCCCCTCAGCCGCCGGTGCGCGGCGCTCTCGTTCAGCAGCCTCCATACCAGTTTGATTACCGGACCGCCCCCCAGGGTCAGAGTATCGAGTTCCAGGGTCAGGCCGCGGGACGCCTCATTGGACAACGCCACCCGCTGGCGCAGGCCCGTCCATTCGAGACCCCGGGCGCGATAGGAGACCGGCTCCGCGGCGAACGTCTCGTCCTCGAGAGACGCCGTCCAGGACATGCGGTCCGATACGATCTCGGGCTGCAGCCCGCCATACCAGGGGTAGCTCCATCCGAAGGCTTCGGGTTGGGGAAAGGCGGTAGCAAGGTGGTTGCATTCGCCGCCGGCATCCCGGATGGCGCTCACGGATCCGAGGAAGGAGGGAGCCACGTCGATTTCGAGCCGCTGGTTTCGAATGGTATACACCCTGTGACCCCCGGATTCGACCTCATCGACTTCCACGGCCGATCCGTCCGTCATCCGGACGAGGGGCAGCTCGACCTCCGCGCCGCGCTCCCCGCTGTCCAGCACCATGCGGCCGGTGTAGACGCCGGGCGGCCGCGACGTGGAAAGGCGCACCGAACCATCGAAGGGTTGCCGCCAGTCGATCTCGGAGAACGAAACCCACGGCGGGTCGCACCGCCACCCGTCGGGCATGACGAAGGAAACGGTCCCGCTGGCCTTACGGGACTTCCACTGCGCAATCCGGAAACGGAGGTCGGTCTCGTCTCCGCTTACCACGGCTACGGGCGGATCGGTCGTCGCCTCGAATTCGTCCAGGATCCGCGGGGCGGACTCGCCTTCTCCGACCGGTTCCCCCCGGATACGCCGCCACAGCCGGCGCACGCCTTGCCAGCCGCCGTCCCCGACGCGCAGTCTCAGGGCGCCGAAGGAGACGCGGGACTGGGGCGCGCAGGTCGTCTCCACGCTCACCGACTGGAATTCAAAACCGTTCCATTCGACCTCGTCCAGGCCGTCGGGCCACAGAACCCCCATCGTTCCGTGGGGCATTTCGTAAGCGCCCCACGATTCCGCGTAGCTGTCGCCCATCTTGAAATCGTAATCGTCCGGCGCGGACCGATCGCTGCAACGGGCCTTGAGGATTCCTTCCCGAAGCGGCAGCGTCAGCGCCGCCTGATCCGCGCCACCGTTCGTGACGAACTGGTAGAGGTGGGAGGTGCGGGGGTCGAAGCCGGTATTCTCCAGCGTGTGCTCCACGGTGATGACCGGCCCGGCGTTCAACCGGATGATCCGGCTGAAGACGAGGCCGGGGGCCCTTCGGGGTGCATAGGTTGCCGTGAGGACCACGCCGTTCCCATCCCCTTCGGCTTTCAGCTTGAAGTCCGACTCGCTGTATTCGCTGGGCCACTTCGGCGGTATGGGACGCCCGCCTTCCGTTCCCAGATGCCTCCCAGTGGCCCGGTCGCTGATCTTCAGTTGGCCGCCCTCGGCCTCCAGGTTTGCCCGGAAGATCTCGTTCTCGAACCGTATCGCGCCGTCCTGGTGGTACAACATTCCGCCCGGCGCCAAAGCGAAGACGGCGTGTTTCGCATCCGCCAGGTCGACCGGTCCGCCCTCCCGTTCCAGTCGGCCCGACAGGGTAAGTCCGAACACGCCCGGGCGGTCCGCCTCGAGGACGATTTCGAATCCTCCGTATCCCCGGGCGGGCACCGCGACGGATCGTGCGGTCCGGTCCACCAAGAGGCCGTCCGATGCCGTGATGCGGACCTGCGCTTCGACGTCTTCGGCCAACTGGCTGTGCAGGTTTACGCGCACCGGACGCGGCGCGCCGGGAGCCAGGGTGATCTCCCCGGGATCGATGGAAACAGACATCTCGACCCGCGGCCGGATACCGGTGGCGAGGTCGATGAGAAGATCGTCCCAACGTATGCTGGTGCGCACCCTCGGCGCAGTCTTTTTAACGTCCACGGTTTCGGCTTTGGCCGACACACTCACCGGCGCTTCCAGGGAGATATTCTCGCCGGGTCCCAGCGTCTTCCGGCAGTGGTAGTCGATGGACAGGTCGCCCGTCTCTTTCGCCGTTAACGCGACGGAGGCGGGAACGTCCTTCCGGTTCTCCAGTTTCCACCGAAGGACCGTCTGCCCGCCCCGCACCGGCTCGATGTCGTCCACCGTCGCCCAGGCGGACAAATCCGCCGTCTCCACCGCGGTCACGTGCCGGGCTTCGCGGTCCACCCGGACCGTCAGTCCCTCCCGGTCCCCGGCGGACCCGGCTTTATCGGATGGCGGCGTCCGTTCGGCAGATGCGGCTACATCCGCGCCAGACCCGGTACCGCCGACAGAGGCCGCCGTCCCCCCGGCCGTAAACCGGTAGGTAAAAACCCGCAGCCCTTCCCAGGTTTCGTCGTCGGGATACTGGTCGATCCGCCGCTCCAGGGATTCGTACCAGTCGTGCCGGTCGAAGAAGTACCGCGTACAGGGCATCTCGAGGATGGCGGGCATGTAGTTGCGCATTATCGGCCAGCCTCCGGCGTCCCAGAAGAAGCCCGTCCGCTTGTAAGGCGCCATCGCCTTCACGTTCCCCGACCAGGTATCGAGGTCGAGATGGTACTTCTTGTCTTCGATGGCCTTCTCCACCGAGCGGACGAGCAGCCGCCGGCCGATGCTCCTGCCCTGGAAGCGCGGGGAGACGTTCAACAGCGCGAGGTAGAGGGCCTCGCCGTCGTCCTTGTCGTATACCAGGGAACAGTACCCGCCGATCTTCTCCCCTTCGGCCCAGACGAAGACCGCGGTGTATTCCTCCTTTTCGTGCCAGTCCCGGATGTCCCGCGCCGTCGTGGGCACGCCGCTGTTCCAGGTGCCGGGCCATTCGCCGTCGCTTTCGTTCCACATTTCGGCGATCGCGACGGCATCCCGCACGGGGTCGATCAACCTCAGATTGGCTTGTTCCGCCATCGTCAACTCCTCACTATCTACTTTCTATCTACTCACCATCACAAGTTGTCCCGCCATGTTCCGGCCTACTGCGTCGATCAGGCGGGGAAACCACATGGTCGTGGGGGATCGCTCCGGCTTCGTTCACTTCATAGCCGAACTTCTCCAGGTAATGGCCGGCGGGAAGCAGTGCGTCGCCCCGCCGATCCATCTCTTTCTGTAACTGGCCGTCCAGCCGGCGCTGCAGGTCGGCGTGTTCCTCTCGGCCAGCCAGGTTTGACAGCTGGCAGGGATCCTCCCGGTTGTCGTACAGCAGCCAGGGCCCGTCGAGATTGCGTACATAGGTGTGTCCGGCGCTCCGGATGCCCCGCCAGGGCTGGCCCCGGTATTCCGAGAAGGGCGCGATGCTCATGATATAGGCGGCATCGTTGCCCGTAAAGGCCTCGCCCCGCACCGCCGGGGCGTGGTCCAGGCCCTCGCAGGTATCGGGGACGGGGATGCCCGCCAGGCCGAGGAGCGTCGGCATGATGTCCACCACGTTGAAGGGGGTGCCGATCCGGGGTCCCGCATGGGCCCGGTCCGACTGGTCCCGGTCCGACTGGTCCGGGCAACGCATGACGAAGGGAACGCGGATGGACTCGTCCCAGGGGTGCTGCTTGCGCTGGCGGCCCTGGGACCCAAGCATGTCGCCGTGGTCCGAAGTATATACGAAAACTGTTTCGTCCATCAGTCCCTGTTCTTCGAGGACGCCGCCGAGCCGCGCCAACTGGTCGTCGAGGGCCGTGATATGTGCGTAATATCCCGCCAGGTCGGTCCGGGCAGGATCGGGACAGTTGGGACGCACCTCCACTTCCTCCGGCGGGTACATGTCGAGGTAGCGGCCGGGCACGGCGTCGTAGGGATTATGCGGCGGCCCCCACGACAGCACCAGCGCAAAGGGCCGGTCCTGCTTCCGATCCTGGCTCCGATCCCGTCTCCGGTCCCGTCCCCGGGTGCGCAGGTATTCGATGGCCAGGGAAGTCTGCGCCTCCGCATCGTACCCGTTCCAGTACAGCGGCGCTTCCGAATCCCGGTAGTACAGGGAGTGCATGTAGTCGTGGGTGCAGTTGCCCACGGCCCAGAAATCGAACCCCTGCCTGCGGGGTCCGGGCGGCGTGAATCCGCCCCGGGACGGACCGTCGAGATGCCATTTCCCGATGTAGGCCGTGTCGTAGCCCGCCGCGCGCAGGACCGTGCCCAGGGTCGGTCGGTCCGTCGGAAGCCGCACGTCGTTCATGAACATGCCGGTCGTCAACGGATACTGTCCGGTCAGAAAAGCCGCCCGCCAGGGCGTGCAGACCGGGATGTTGGCGACCGCCAGGTCGAAGACGACGCCCTCGTCGGCCATGCGGTCCATGAACGGCGTCCGCACCTGGCAGCTGCCGCCGAAGCCGGTGCTGCACCATCGGTGCTGATCGCTAAACACGAAAACGATATTCCTGGCACGGTGCTTGGACATGGATCGCTACCTCCGTGTTACGCGGTTACGCTACCCGGCCGCCGTTACGTGCGCCGGCCCGTCCGGGCGACCCGGACCGCCCGGTCCAGCAACGACTTCAACGCGGGAGTAAAGTCGATATCCCGCACCGCCTCCCGACCCGCGGAGGACATCTTCTTCCAGGTCTTCGCCAGGATTTCGACCAGTTTTTCTTCTCTGTGCTTCTTCGAAAACGCGGGCAGATAGTGCCGGAGAAACACCAGGCAGGCGACGTCCTCGAGGGCCTGCGCCTCGGGGTCCGACTTGAAGCGTTCTTTCCGGACGAGGGCCTGCACGCGGTCTACGAGGGCGTCGTCATAGCCGGCATCCCGCAGGATGGCGCCCGCGGTCTGGGCGTGGTACCAGGCCAGTTCCGTGCGCCACTGCCGGTAACCGAGCCGGCCCACGGGAAAATCACTGCGGGGAATCTTCCACCGTTGGATGTGCTGGCAGCGCACGGCCAGCCGCAGTGCTTCCGACGCGCCGGGCGCCAGGTCTTCAAGGCAGGCCGACATCCGCAAGCCGTACAGGAGCGCTTTCGGCATCGGCCGGCCGTCGACTTCTTCGGATTCCGGGTCGGCGCCGTTCGCGGCGTCGATGCGTTCTATGGCTTCCGAAAATCGATCATGGTCCATCTATTCAGTCGCTTTCACCATTTAGTGGTTTTCACCAAAAAGCCGCCGGATGATGATTCCGGCGGCTTTGGGTAGTGGCATGAAGCGTTACGGGATCGTGTTTCAGGCGGACATGGCGAGCTGTTCGCTGTATTCGTGCGTCTCGAACTTCCGCTCGGCCGGTTGGAAATCGATGCCGTGCCGGGCGCACAGCTTGCGCAGCTTGTTTACCGCGCCGCCGATGTGCTTTCCGCCCCGGCAGATCCCGAACAGGTGCTGGCTCACGACCCTGCGGGAGATACCCAGGATCTCCGCGGTCTCCTGCTGGGTCTTCTGGTAGATGAAATACAGCACCACGACCTCGCACTGTTTCTGGGTCAGATACTGGGAGAGGAAATCGTAGACCGCATCGGCCAGTTCGTCCACACGGTCTTCGCGCTGGTACCTGTGCACCCGATCCTCCCCCGTCTCGTACCAGATATTCGCTTCATTGGGATATTGCTCCAGGTCAACCTGGTCTAATCGGATTTCCCAGAATTCTGGATTATACATGAAGTGATTCTACCTCCGGTTCGAATCGTTAAAGGACAAAAAAACACCGCGTGACGTAGGTCTCGCGGCTCCGGAGGACGTGCGTCAGTTTCCCTGATCGGGTCCGGGACTCAGGGAATGTCCCAACAACACTCCGGAGACGAGAACGGCGTGCCTGCGTCAGAGACGAAGGTCTTCGGACGCGCGATGGACCGCGCTGCAAGGTATCTTCCTGCCATTTTGATGCCTCCTTTTGTGGGATTCAACCCGGGGAGGACGGTCGAAACGAACTGCTGTGATCATCGAGCCGTCCATGGTTTCAGCGAACTGTGTTCCCGCGGGTGCGACGACGGTATCTACATATCTACATTACGGATGCACTTATATACACTCCGGATGCACATTTTCTTCGAATCATTCGCAAAAATACATCAAAGGCGGAATCTCGTCCGACCCGGTTCCGTTCTGGCTAACGCCGAAGCCCCGATCCGGTTCCCTCGACCTGCGCTTTCAGGTCGTCCCGGGTGAACCAGTTGAGCGGTCCGGGAATGGAACAGGCCAGCGAAGCCGCGGCGCTGCCGTACTGGAGGGCGGAACGGGTGCCGTCCTCCAGGCAGCCGAGGAGATAACCCGCCGCGAAGGCGCTCAGCGCCCCGTCGGTATCGACCGCCTTGATCTCCCCCGTTCGCTCCTCGAAGGACTCTCCGGACGGGGTAACCGCGACGGCGGACCAGTCCGCGGCCCCTTCGGCGGTCAAGCCCTGCTCCACGACCGCCGCGTGCTTCGAAGCGAACCGGTTCCGCGCCAGGTCGGCCGCCGTGTCCAAAGGGCCTTCGAAACCCCAAGTCGTCTCCAGGGTCCGCCGTGTCGTCACGAGGATGCCCGCGGTTTCCACGAGTCCGAGCACGCTGCCGCCGACCGGGGCGTTGAGACGCTCCATGTCCGGAACGTCCAGCAAGATGCTGACCGGGTGGTCCGCGGCCCGGGCGTACTCGAGGGCGGATTCCAGCCGTCTGGCGTTCGCGGCATCGAGCATCGGCTCCGTGAGATCCAGGTGAAGGACGGCCGCGTCGCGGGCCGCGGCCCAGTCCTCCGCGACGGGAGGGGCAGCACGAAAGGCGGTACCGTCCATGTCGTACCAGCACCGGGCCGGCCGGGGCGCGCTGCCCGTCTCGGCGTAGCACAGCCCGGTGCGGCCCCCGGGCACGCGGACTACGTGCCGGGTGTCCACACCGTGCTCCCGGACCTTGTTGACGAGTTTCATGCCCAGGGGCGTATCGCCCACGGTGGAAAGCCAGGCCGTCCGCAGGCCAAGCCTTGCGAGACCGACCGCGGCTTCCAGTGCGCCGCCGGACACGGCCGCGTCGAAGCCGCCGGCCTGCTCGAACCGCTCCCGCCCCCTCGGGGTAAGGCGCAGAAATCCCTCGCCCCAGGTCACCACGTCGTAACTTTTATCACGCTTCCTCATGGCTTGCGCTCCCTCATGGCTTGCGTTCCCGCCCGTCCTCCTCGATGGACTCCAGGAATTTCAGCGACTTCAACTCCCGCCCGTCATCCATCTGGTACAGGTAGAAGGCGCGGATGGCGCGCTGGATCTCCCGGCGGGACGTGCCGACGGGTTTCAGCCGGGGCAAATGCTCCAGTGGCATTTCGCGAACATGGGACAGCAACCGGGTGGTGCCCAGGGAGAGCTGCATGGCCTCGCCGTCCTGCGCCTGGCAGTCCCGGCACAGGACCCCGCCCAGGGACGGACTGAACCGGACCGAGGCTTCCTCCGGGCGCTCCCCGCAACCCAGGCAGGCGGCGAACTCCGGACCGGTGCCGTAGACGTCGGCAAATTCGATCTGAAAGCGCCAGAACAGCATTTCGCACGCGTCCGCGGACAGCTGGTCGATCGCTTCAAGCGTGCGGAAAATCAGAGCGAAGAGTTGCTCGCCGGGCTCTTCGCCTAGGACGAGCCGGTTCACCAGTTCACATACGGCGCTGGCATAGGCCACCTTCGTCAGGTCTTCCCCGATTCGCCTGAAGTACGGTCCCGCCTCGACTTTCGAGAGATTTTGCAGTTCACGGTTCTCGCGATGGTTGTACGATACGGTGATCACGCGAAGCGGTTGGAGCGAGGACGCCATCCTGCTCTTCGGTTGCCGCGCCCCGCGGGCCACGAGCTTCACCTTTCCGAACGCACGCGCGTATACCGTGACCAGGAGACTGGTATCTCCCAGCGGGATTCGATTCAGAACGATGGCTTCCGAGGATCGTATGGCCATGAGGAGGCCCGGTGGTTACCGGGAGGAAACCGTTTCAGCGGCCGGGATCGGACGTCCTGACTTCGGTGGAATCCGTTTCGGCGGAATCTACTTCGGCGGAATCCGTTTCCGCGGGGAATCGGTATATCAACTCGTCTTCCCGGACCATGCCGTGTTCCTCCCGGGCCCGCCTCTCCAGTTCGAAGCGCGTTTGGTCGTCCGTCTCGGCATCGCCCTCCAGCAGTTCCAGTTCGCCGGTCAGCACGCGCTCCCTGGATTCCCATTCCTTCAAGTCGGCCTGCAACCGGGATCGCTGCTCCTTGAGTTTCCACATGTTGTACCAGCCGTAATCTCCAGCGATAAATACGTAGCCGAACACGACGGCGATCACGCCGAGGACGATCCACCTCAGCCGGGTCCGCTTCCTGGGCAGCCGGCGCCGCCCGGTCGCAAACGCCCTCGAGGCATCGGATGCTGCCGAGGCATCGGACGACGCTTCGGAATCGGATTTGAAAGGCCCCGTATCGGTCATGGGACGTGCTCCGCCTATGAGGCCCGGCGCAGGATGGACCGGCCCGCGTACCTGGCCCGGTCGCCGAGTTCTTCTTCGATCCGCAGCAGCTGGTTGTACTTCGCGGTCCGTTCGGAACGGCAGAGGGAACCGGTCTTGATCTGGCCGGCCGATTTCGCCACCGCGATATCCGCGATCGTCGTGTCTTCCGTCTCTCCGGACCGGTGGGAAATCACCGCCGTGTATCCCGAGGACTGCGCCATGTCGATGGCTTCGAAGGTCTCCGTCAGCGTGCCGATCTGGTTGATCTTGATCAGAATGCTGTTGGCCACGCCGCTTCGGATGCCCCGGGAAAGCCGGCCGGTGTTGGTCACGAAGAGGTCGTCGCCGACGAGCTGCACTTCATCGCCAAGCCGGTCGGTAAGCCTTTTCCATCCGTTCCAGTCGTCCTCCGCCAGGCCGTCTTCGATGGAAACGACGGGATACCTGCCGGCAAGGTCAGCGTAGTATTCGATCAACTCCTCCGCGGTTTTCTCGGGCCGGGCTTCCGCTTCCAGCCGGTATTTGCCCGTTTCGTGGAACTCCGAAGCCGCCGCGTCGAGGGCGATCGCCACATCGGCGCCCGGCTCGTAACCGGCATCGGAAATGCCCGACTTCAGCATCTCGACGGCCTCCGCGTTCGATGAGAGGTCCGGGGCGAAACCGCCTTCGTCGCCCACGGCGGTCGCGTAACCGTTCTTCAGGAGCACCGCCTTGAGGCTGTGGAAGACCTCGGCGCCCATGCGCAACGCCTCGGCGAAGGTGGAAGCGCCCACGGGCATGATCATGAACTCCTGCAGATCCACGTTGTTGTCGGCGTGAGATCCCCCGTTGAGGATATTCATCATGGGAACGGGGAGCTGGCAGGCCCCGTCGCCTCCGAGGTACCGGTACAACGGCAGGCCGGCCGCTTCCGCCGCCGCGCGGGCCACCGCCAGCGACACGCCGAGGATGGCGTTGGCGCCGACGACGTCCTTGTTGTCCGAACCGTCGAGTTCGATCATGGCGCGGTCCACCCCGGCCAGGTCGGTTCCGTCCCGGCCGCGCAGCGCCGCGGCGATCTCACCGTTGACGCTGGCAACGGCGCCGAGCACGCCTTTGCCGAGGTAGCGCGACCCGTCACCGTCGCGGCGCTCGTGCGCCTCGTGGGCGCCCGTCGAAGCGCCCGACGGGACAATCGCCCGCCCGAAGGCGCCGCAGGACAGCCGCACCTCGGCCTCGACCGTGGGGTTCCCCCTGGAGTCCAGGATCTCTCGACCTCGAATGGAAACGATATCCGTCATGCGGGTACTTTCCGTTTCGCGGTCCGGGGTATCGCGGTCCGGACGCAATTCACTGCTTCAACCGCTCCATATGTTAACGGCTTCGGGACATGCGTCAAGGACAAGAAGGAAAGCATCACGGCGACGGCTCTTTCGGCGTCTGAAGTTCCCTGAGCTGGCGGCTCACCCGGGCCAGTTCGATGAGCATTTCCTCCATGCGCGCCGCGTATTCCCCGGGGTCTTCCTGTTCCTTCCGGGCCCTGAGCTCGTCAATACTCCAGCGCAGATCCTCCATGCGCGCCTGCAGCGCCTGTCCTCCGGGCGTAACGGTCCCGGCGGTAGCTTCCGGTCCGCCTGGGCCGCGTCCAAAGTATATCCTGCCGGCCAGCATCCCGTCCGTACCTCCGGGTCCCGGTTCCCGGGTACCCCGACCATCGCCGTTGTCGTCCAGCAGGGCATGCTCTGTGGCCAGCAACCCCTGGCCTTCGTACCACTCCGCGGTCTTGTTCCTCGCGTAGACAAAGGACTCCAGCACGGAGACCCGCCCGTCCTTGTCCAGGTCGCCCGCCTGCGCTTTCAAAGCGTCGAGCAGGTGTTCCGGGAAGACCGTCGACAGCCGTTCGGCGCCGCTCTTCGTCGCCGTTACGATCACGCGGCCGGGGCCGCTGAGCGCGTCGATGAAAGGGGCGCTGGAACTCGCACCGTTCACCACGACCGTGTACCGGGCCTCGATCTCGCCGAGCGCGTCGCGGAGCGTGTCCGCCGTCAGGTCGGGGCCGGGTATGTTCAGCCTGGGGCCCGTGCCCGTGGCGCTGCCATGGCCGATCAGCAGGACGAACAGATCGTCGCCGGGACGCACCCTGCGCGCCAACTCGGCCAGGGCGGCCCGGATCTCTTCGAGCGTGGACTTCACGGCCGGGAGTCCGCCCGCGGCTTCCGGGTCCTCGACCAGCAGGAACAACCGGTCTTCCGGGTAACCATGTTCGGCCTTCAAGACATCGTAGAAGCCGCGCGCCCAGGCCAGATGCTGTTCCACGTACTTCTTCTCGCCGCCGAGACCCGCGATGACCAATCCGTATCGCACGCCCGACGACGGTCCCGCGGACTGCATTTTCTGTGGAGCGGCCGCTGGGCGCGGCGGAGCGGCCGCATTTGGCGCTGGACTGGACGAATACCGCGCCGGCTCAGCCGCATAAGCCGGCAACGGACCCGCGGACAAAAGGCAAGCGGACAAAAGGCAAGCGGACAGCAGGCAATCGGTCGTGCCCGTAGCCAGCCGGACCATGCCCATCACGACAGTCCTTTCTGGCGTCTCAGGAACCACTCGGCGCTCAGGAAGAGCAGAATGGCCGCGAACAGGAAGGGGGCGTCCCGCAGGTCTCTCTCGCGGATCGAAGTCTCCGTATCCTCGACGGGCGCGATCAATTTCGTGAGCTGTCCCGCATCAGACAGGGGCAGGTACGTGCCGCCCGTGGACGCCGCGAGCCTTTCGAGTTCTTCCCGGCGAAGCCCCGCGTTCGTGAATTCGGTGGCCGATGGCGCCACGGTAAACCCGGTCTGGTCGCGCAGCAACTCGCCATCCCCGGACCGGACCGACACCTCCACCTTGTGCATTCCGCCCAGTGAGGGCCGGAACTCGCCCAGGTACATTCCGCTCCTTCCCAGGGCCCGCTCGAGCCGCACGGCCTCCGTACGTCCGGCGGGACCCGTTACGTCGGCCCACACTTCGGCGCCGTCCACCGGTTCGAATTCCGGGTCGAACAGGCGGCTTTCGATGACCACCGGCTCGTGTCCGCCGTAGTTCGTCCGGTCCGTCGCGACCGATACCCGCCCGGGGGCGTACAGGGAGATCCAGCGGACCATCTGGCGCCAGAACCGTTCGTGCGACTGGTCTTCCGCCGGAAGATGCATCTGCCAGCGCCACGTGCTGAAACCGGTAAAGGCCATGGATCGCCCTCTTCCGTAACGCTGAACCGCCAGGATCACGTTCGACCCCTCCAGCGCGTCCGCCTTCGGGTCGATCGCCAGCACGGCGGCGCCGGGTTTCGCGCCGCCGATCCGGTTGTAACCGATCAGTTCCGGCAACTCGCTCCAGATCGTATTGTTTTCCTCCCGGGTAGACCCGAAACGGAGCAGCGGATGGTCGATCCCTTCCGCGGCCGGTTCGAGGAGAAAGGCGTGGTCGACGATGCCCATGGCCCAGTCTTCGCCGGTGAGCCGAACAGGCAGCACATCCTCGATCGGCGTCCCCGCGTACCCGCCTTCCCGGAAGGCACTCAGTCCGCCCATCATCAGGAAGCCGCCGCCGCGGTCACTCACGAAGGCCTCGGTGAACCGCAGCTGCTCGGGCGTGAACCAGTCCGCCTCGATATCCCCGAAGACGACGGCGTCATAGGCAAACAGTTCCTCGCGGCTCCGGGGGTACCCCGCCGTCAGCTCCTGCTTCGGATCCCGGATGCCCTGGCGGTAGATCCTCCCGTCCGGTGAGATCCGGACTATCGAGACCAGATCGATCCTGGGGTCTTCCTCCAGGGCTCTTCGTATGAACTTGAACTCCCTCCGGGGATAGCCCTCCACGTAGAGGACCCGTCCGGTTTTCGACCGGTTGTCCAGCAGGAAGGCCTGGGCGTTGTTCTCCGCGATCGTCTCCGCGTTCTGCGGGGCGACTTCGGCCGAGTATTCGAGAATGCCCGGCGATTCCGGCGAGAGAAACACCTGGACCCGCTGGATATCGCCGTCCCCGCCCAGACGCACGGGCACCGACTCGACCACGCGGCCGCCCTCCCTGATGTTCAGGTCGACGGACCGGCCCGAATACCCCGAACTGCGAAGGGTGACGACAAGGTCGGTTATGGTACCTTCCGTGACCCTGTCCGAGGCGGCTACCTTGAGAATCTCCACGTCCCGGTCGATCCGTTCCCGGCCGACGCCCACGGCATGGACCGGCGTGTCCTGCGATACGAGGTACGCGGCCGCGTTGGCCAGCTTGTCCGTACCCGTGCCCGTGTTGTCCGCGCCGTCGGTCACCAGCACCACGGCGGCCACGGGCAGGTCCCTGAACTCGCCGGCGGCCTGTGCGAGCGCTCCCGCCATGTCCGTCGCAGTCCCGGAGGCGTCCAGTTCCCCGGTACCCGGGACCCGTTCGGTCCGGTCCGCGAACCGGTAGGACCTCAGCCTGAACTGTGCGGCGAGTTCCTCGAGCAGCCCATCATCCCCGAACCGTCGCTTCACCGCTTCCACGCGCGAAAGGCCCTGCATTGCGTCCTGAATGCCCATGCTCCCGGAATCGTCGAACAGCATCAGGAGGAAACCCCGGCGGGGCGAGACCTCGGACGACACGATGACGGGTTCCATGAGACAGAACACGACCATCAGCAGAGGTAGGATCTTCAGCGAGGTGAGCAGCGATTTCATCGGCGTGGAAGTCGCCACGGGCATGCGGCGGTAGAAAAGGACGACGAACCCGGCCACGGACAGGGCGAAAAGGACGATGACCCAGAAAGGGATCGTGGTTTTGAACGACAGGTGCTCGGACGCACCGATCAGGCCGAGCGCGTATAGGACCGAATCGATCACGGTATATACCGGGTGGGGTTACCATAGAACGGGAAGCGACGGTCCGGTCGGGCCGGCCGCCAGGGAGCGCCGACGGCACCGTATAGACACCGGTATTGAAAAGGTAAACGGGCGGAACTGTCAATACAAATAAGGCGGTCGGGCGGGACGGGAAGACCGGCCTTAAAGCCCTTGACAGCGCAGGAGAGCGTACCTAATTTGCCCGAACCGCCCGTGGCGCGGGGAAGGCCCGGCAACGCGCAACAGAGTCCGCAACGCCCACGACGAAAGGAGTCGCGATGAAACGGATCATACCGGTGATAGCCGCCTGCTTCGTGATGACGGTCCTGGTCGACGCAACCGTGGACGCCCAGCGCACCCCCCAGAACGTCCAGGTTCTGACGGATCTCTCCACCCGGGATATACGCGAATACATGAAGTCGGTCAGCAGCGGCATCGGGGAGAAGTGCGACTACTGCCACAATCTGAAAGACTACGCCAGCGACGAAAAGGAAACGAAGCTCATCGGCCGCGAGTTCATCAGGCTCGTGGAGCAGGTCAACGAGCAGGTGACGGCCATCAACAGCAACGTCATGAAAAAGGAAGACCTGCAACTGGTAACCTGCTACACCTGCCACGCCGGTGAACTCACCATCATTTCCGAAGAGTAGGCATCCTTCGCTTTTCGCAAACCTCGAATCAGACGGGGTCATAGAGACGTGACAAAATACGCGGCGATCCCATTGCTGCTGGGCCTCGTCCTGGCGCCCTTTCCATCGGCATCGGCCCAACCGCAGGAAGGCGCCTTCGAAGGCAGCCTCGACTTCAGCGTGGCGTTCAGCGGAGGCAACCTGCAGGAACGGGCCCAGGTCACCATGCTGGTGCCCGAGTCCTACACCCTCTACATCAAGGGCGGCCAGACCAAGATCCTCATGCGGGGCGGCATGATCGGCCTGACGATGGGCGAAGTCATCATCGACGGATCGTCGGGCCGCGGATTCGTCATCAGCCACATGAACAGCAAGGCCTACGAGATCGTCGCGGACCCGAACCTGAAAGAACGGGCCGCGCCGGTCATCGTCGACGAGAACGAAACGACCGTCATCGCCGGCTACGAATGCAAGAAGTACAGAATCACCCGGGTTAATCCTTCCGGCGGGATGACCCAGTACATGTGGGTCACCGACGCGATAAAGCTGGACCTGGCCGCTTCCCTCGGAAACGCGTTGAAGGACAGCATGCCCTTCTGGACCGAAGGCCTGACCGGCTTCCCGCTGCAGATCACCACGTCCTTCCCCGGGACCGCCATGTCCATGACCCTGACCGCGACCGACGTGAAACCCCACACCGTCGATCCGTCCATATTCGTCGTCCCGGCCGGTTACGCCATCGAGGCCATCAATCCGGGGCAGCTTTTCGGCAGATGACGCAGCCCCGCCCGCTTTTCAGCAGATGACGCGGACCGCCCGGCCTGGTTCCACGGTAAACGCGTGAACGGGCCGCCCGGCGCCGGGAGTCGTCATGAAAATCGCATCCGTCGAACAGTTCTTCCCACGCCACCGGACCCGGCTCGTCAGGATCACCACGGACACGGGCCTTGACGGTTGGGGAGAGTCCACCCTCGAAGGGAAGCCCGAAAGCGTGGAAGGCGCGGTGCGGGAGCTTGCCGTCTATCTCGTCGGCAAGGACCCCCTGCGCATCGAGCATCACTGGCAGCACATGTACCGCTCGGCCTTCTTCCGGGGCGGCGCCATCCTCATGACCGCCCTGTCCGCCCTGGACCAGGCGCTATGGGACATCGCCGGCAAGCACTACGGCGTTCCCGTCTACAAGCTGCTCGGCGGCGCCGTGCGCGACCGCATCCGCGTCTACGCCCACTGGGGCATCGGCAACCTGTCCGAGGAAACCCAGGCCGCTGCCCGGAAACGGCTGGACATGTTGCTGGAAAGCGGGTACACGGCCTTCAAGTCCGGCCCCGGCGGCAAGTGGCGCGGTCATGAGCCGCCGGCCGTCATCGACGAGTTCGTCGAATGCGCCTTTCTCATGCGGGAATGGGTGGGACCGGACGTGGAACTCGCCTTCGATTTCCACGGGAAGATGACCCCCGCCCTGGCCATCGAGATCTGCCACGAGATCAAGGACATGCGGCCCATGTTCGTGGAGGAGCCGGTGCCGCAGGAGAACGTGGACGCCCTCAAGCTCGTCTCGGACCACGTCACCTTCCCCATCGCCACGGGCGAGCGGCTGCTGAGCCGCTGGGAGTTCCGCCAGGTCTTCGAGAAACAGGCCGCGGCCTACATCCAGCCGGACGGTTCCCACGCCGGCGGCATCACCGAACTGAAGAAGATCGCCAACATGGCCGAGGTCTACTACATCCACGTGCTGCCCCACTGCGCCATCGGGCCCGTGGCCTTCACGTCCTGCATGCACGTGGACGCCGTGATCCCGAACTTCCTCGCCCAGGAACAGGTGGACTGGGCGCTCGGCGGAGACATCCTGAAGGAGCACTGGAAGGTCGTCGACGGCCATATCGAATTGCCCGAAAAACCCGGACTGGGCATCGAGATCGACGAGCAGGCGATCAGCGAACGGACGCCGTACCGGGAGGAACTGGGCGGCGAGCATTTCTACGACACGGACGGCAGCGTGGCGGACTGGTAACCCGAAGAGACGGGGAGATTCCATGTTTAGATACGTAATCGCAGCTTCGTTCATCCTGCCCGTGCTGGCCCTGCTGTCCGGCTGCTCGCCATCTCCGGCACCGGCCTCTCTGGTCGTCCGGGACGCCCGCGTCTGGACCGGGCAGTCCGGGCAGTCCGGGCGGTCCGGGCAGTCCACGCAGTCCACGCAGTCCGGGCAGTCCGGCCAACCTGAACAGTCCCGCCAGCCCGGGCGGTCCGGGCAGTCCCACCAACCCTGGGCAGAGGCGCTCGCCGTATCGGGTGACCGCATCCTGGCGGTGGGTTCGAACGATGAGATGGACGCCCTGACCCGCGACGGGACGCGGGTCATCGAGGGCGGCGGACGGCTAGTGACGCCCGGGTTCATCGACACCCACGTGCACTTCATATCGGGCGGGTTCAACCTCTCGTCCGTCCAGTTGCGGGACGCGCCGACCCCGCAGGTGTTCGTTGACCGCATCGCCGAATTCGCCCGGGGCCTGGAGCCGGGCGTCTGGATCCTCGGAGGCGACTGGGACCACGAGCAGTGGGGCGGAGAGCTTCCCCGGCGGGACTGGATCGATTCGGTGACGACGGACAACCCGGTCTGGGTCAACCGGCTCGACGGGCACATGGCCCTGGCGAACACGGCCGCGCTGACCGCCGCCGGTGTGACGAAGGATACGGAGGAGGTCGACGGCGGAACCATCGAGCGGTATGAAGACGGCGAACCCGCGGGCATCCTGAAGGACAACGCCATGTACCTCGTCGACCGGGTCATTCCCGACGCGCCCGACGCCTTGAAGGACCGCGCCCTGGATTCGGCGATGGACTACGTGGCAGCCCAGGGGGTCACGTCGGTCCACGACATGGGCTCATGGAGCAACGTGGCGGTCTTCGAACGGGCCCGGTCCGAGGGCCGGATGAAGACGCGGATTTACGCCGCCATACCGCTTTGGGACTGGCAGACGCTCGAAGCACGGGTCGACTCGGCCGGCCGGGGTGACGAATGGGTCCGCCTCGGCGGCCTGAAGGGCTTCGTGGACGGTTCCCTGGGATCGCACACGGCCGCCTTCATGGATCCATTCACCGACGCGCCGGACGACCGGGGGCTGTTCATCAGCACCAGAGAAGACCTGTACGCGTGGACCTCCGGGGCCGACCGGGCCGGCCTGCACGTGATGGTCCACGCCATCGGCGACCGGGCCATCAGGGTTCAGCTGGACATCTTCGAGCGCGTCGTGGCCGAGAACGGTTCCCGGGACCGCCGCTTCCGGATCGAGCACGCCCAGCACATCGACCCGGGCGACATCGCGCGGTTCGCCGCCCAGGACGTGATCCCCAGCATGCAGCCCTACCACGCCATCGACGACGGCCGGTGGGCAACAAAGGTCATCGGTCCGGAGCGGATCAAGACGACCTACGCCTTCCGGTCACTCCTGGACTCCGGGGCGCGGCTCGCCCTGGGCAGCGACTGGTCCGTGGCCCCCGCAACGCCGATCGAAGGGATCTACGCCGCGGTCACGCGCCGCACGCTGGACGATCTGAACCCCGATGGATGGGTGCCCGAGCAGAAGATCACCGTGGAAGAAGCCCTGCGCGGATACACGCTGGACGCGGCCTACGCCTCCTACGAGGAGGACATCAAGGGATCGCTGGAACCCGGCAAGCTCGCGGATTTCGTGATCCTGGACCGCGACCTGACCGCTATCCCGCCGGAGGAAATCAGGGACGCGAAAGTTGACCTGACGGTCGTAGGCGGAAAAATCGTCTATGAACGGTGACGGCACCGGGTACACCAGGACGTGGCAGGCGGCGCCCGCCGAACCGATCGGGGAGCGGCAGCCCGCGGAAGGCGAGATGCACGTCTGGCGGGCTTCTCTCGATCTGCCGCGGGACCGGGTCGGGGAGTTGGAGCGTTTCCTGGCGGCCGACGAACTCGAACGGGCGAAGCGGTTCCTCGTGCGCAGCGCGCGGGATCGGTACACGGTCGCACGGGCCGTCCTTCGAAATCTCCTCTCCCGTTACGTATCCGCCGCGCCTGCCGACCTGCGCTTCCACTATACCGAATACGGCAAGCCGGAACTCGCCCACCCGGCGACTTCTATCCGGTTCAACGTGTCCCATTCCCACGGCCTGGCCGTATACGCGGTCACGGCGGGCGTGCCGGTGGGGATCGACGTGGAGTACCTGCATCGCCGCGCGACTATGGACCGGCTGAAGATCGCCCACCGCGTTTTTTCCGACCGGGAATACAACGAACTGGCCTCCATGCCCCGTTACCGGCGCGACGAGGCCTTCCTGGCCTGCTGGACGCGGAAAGAGGCCTTCGTCAAGGCCATCGGCCAGGGCCTGTCCTGCCCCCTTGACCAGTTCGACGTCTCCGTCGACCCAAACGATCCGCCCGAATTGCGGGCCACGCAATGGGACCCTTTGGAGACGGACCGCTGGTCCATGGCGTCCGTCGACCCCGGACCAGACTATATCGGGGCGCTGGCCGTGCCGGCCCGGAACCTGAAGATCACCCGATGGCAGTGGAACCACGACCAGATCGAAGGAAACTGACGGAACCTGCGAAGGCCCTACGGAACCTTCGAAGTCCCGATCGAACCTGCGACGCCCGGCTGGGAGATGCGACGTCCCGGCTGGGCTGACCGGGACATGCCCGCGGGGAGCACTCGTGTTCGACCGAAGCCGCCCGCTGAAACTGACGCCCGAGGAGCACCCATGTCCGACAAATTCTGCCCGCTGAACCTGGCCCCGGAGGAACTCATCGAGTACACGCCGGACTGGGACGGCGAACGCTTCCCGGACGGACGGCCCAAAGTGCCGGACGGGATCATCGAGCGGATGAGGAACGTGTCCATCACCCAGGCCTGGGGCGTGATGCGCGGCGCGGGCTACGAACACCAGTACGAGGGCGGATGGATGCAGACCCATCCCGGCAAGACGCTCGTGGGCCGGGCCCTTACGGCCATGTACATGCCCCGGCGGCCGGCCATGCGCACGTTGATGGAAGCGAAAGGCGCCGCCGCCGGCTGCATCGGCGACCAGATCTCCTGGCCCATCGACATGCTCGTATCCGGCGATATCTACGTGGCGGACACCTACGGCAAGGTGGACGAGGGGCCAATCATCGGCGACAACCTGGCCACGGCCATCTACGCCAATTCAGGCAACGGCGTGGTCTTCGACGGGTCGGTGCGGGACCTGGAAGGCATCGAGGAACTGGAGGACTTCGCCTGCTTCGTCCGGGGCTGGCACCCCTCCTACGCCTCGCCCACGATCATGCTCCTGGGCGTCAACACCGCGGTGCGCATCGGCCAGGCTACCGTCATGCCCGGCGACGTCGTCCTGGGCAAGCGCGAAGGCGTCGTCTTCATCCCGCCCCACCTCGCGGAGACCGTGGTGAAGACCTCCGAACTCGTCCAGCTGAGGGATATGTTCGGCAAGCAGCGGCTGCGGGAGGGGAAATACACGCCCGGCCAGATCGACGACCGGTGGACGGACGGGATGGAAGCGGATTTCTCGGAATGGCTCGAGGGCCACATGGACGAACTGCCGGTCCCGAAGGAAGCCATCCAGGACCTGCTGAAGGAACGGACATGGTGAGGGAGGTTTACTCCCAAAGTGCGCGCAAACGGGTTCGAGGTCAATTCCCATCCTCAGACCGAGTCGGCATGCGATTTCGTACCGTCCTCTCTGCCGGATATCCCGATAAAACGGTCGTAGTAGGCCGTCAGTCTGGCCAGGATGCGCTCTCTGTTTTGAGATCGTTCACCGCCAGGTGAGAATCGACCCCCTGGAGGCAGGACAGTGGAAAGGGCTGTGCCGGTCGTTGGCACGCCCCCGTCGCGAAAAGCATTGCGCATAAAACGTATCGTCGCGTCTCGATCAACTTGCTCGCTCGATATGATCTGCTCAAGTTCCTCGGTCTTTCGTTCCTCGACGAAACGCTTCCAGTCCCTATCCACTTCGGAATGGTCACCAAGCGAAGCAATGAACTGATGGATAAGGTCTTTCTTGTTCCGCAGCTCAACGCTTGAATGCACGGCTTTTTCTATATCGACCAAAATCTCTTTGTCTCTGCGATGGCCGTCGTGGAACTTTTTCACGAGTGCCAGAATGTAATCGATATTGATCTCGATCTGCTTAATCAGCTCCATCTCGAAGACCAGATCGTCGTTGACGTTCGCGCTTTCTTCGTCCCCGCCCGATCGAAAGTCATCGTACAGGTCGATATACATACTGTGGTAGTCCTGTTGATCGCGCGCTGAGAGTATCTCATTGCCCTTGAACTCATCGAAGGCCGTCAGGATATTACGGATACGTAGAATGGCCCCGTAAAGCTTGATGAAATCCCGCTGGGACTGCTCGCCAACGATGTTAGCTCCGACAGGATACTTTTCTAGTAACTCATTTACCAGGTCGGCGTACCCGCGCACCTGCCGGTCTCCGTCCTGATAGCCGCAGTAGTAGTCGCGGTAGGTCTTCAGCAGCACCAGACCGCCTGCCTCCCGGTCGCCGAAGAGCGCGATGGACTCGTTCGTGGCCTGCTCCAGGTTGCGAAAGCAGACGATGTTGCCGAATGTCTTTACACTGTTGAGAATGCGATTGGTGCGCGAAAACGCCTGGAGCAATCCGTGCAGGCGCAGATTCCTATCTACCCATAGCGTATTCACCGTCGTTGCGTCGAATCCCGTCAGGAACATGTTGACCACGAGGAGGACGTCGATTTCGCGGTTTTTTACCCGTTCGCTCACGTCCTTGTAGTAATTCTGAAACTTGTCGGACGACGTATCGTACGATGTTGCGAAAAGGATGTTGTAGTCCTCGATCGCGCCGTCGAGGAAGTGACGTGAACTCGCGTCAAGCCCGCTCGTATCGTCTGGGTTCTCATCCACCATTCCGTCCAGGTCTTCATCGTTCACGCCGAAGCTGTAGATCAACGCCACCTTCAGTTTTCTGTCACTTGGCGCATCAGATAGTTGCCGCTTGAATTCCGAGTAATACTGTCTGGCCATTTCAATAGAGGCTACGGCGAATATCGAATTGAATCCGGCGAGACGCCGATCCTTCAGCTTGTAGAAACTGTTTCGCTTGGTCTTCCGGTCGAAGTGCTTGCAGATGTAGCGCACGATATTCGCGACCCGTTCCGGAGAGGCCAGCGCCGCCTTGCGATCTATATCGGCCACCTGCTCGTCCTCGATATCCTCCGCCTCTTTGATTGTCGAGACATAGTCTACCTTAAACGGCAATACGTTCTTGTCCGCGATGGCGTCCGCGATCGTGTAGGTGTGCGCCTTCTCGCCGAATGCCTGTTCGGTGGTCTTCAGGTCGGGCCGTCCCCCGGAAGCGGCGTTGGCCGCAAAGATCGGCGTGCCGGTGAATCCGAAAAGATGATACTTCGAGAATGACTTTGTTATCGCGGCGTGCATTTCGCCGAACTGCGAGCGATGGCACTCGTCGAATATGAGGACCACATGTCTTTTAAAAACCTCGTGTTCACGGTTCCGCCTTACAAACCGGTCCAGTTTCTGAATCGTCGTGATGATGATACGGGCGTTCGGGTCTTCAAGCTGCCTTTGCAGGATCGCCGTGCTGGTGTTGCTGTTTGCGGCGCCCTTCTCGAACTTGTCGTACTCCTTCATGGTCTGGTAGTCCAGATCCTTCCGGTCCACTACGAACAGGACCTTGTCGACATGTTCCAGCCTGCTTGCCAGCTGCGCCGTCTTGAAACTCGTCAGGGTCTTGCCCGATCCAGTGGTGTGCCATATATACCCCCCAGCCTCGACCGTGCCCAGTTTCCGGTGGTTGGCGCTGATGACGATTCGATTCAGTATGCGTTCCGTCGCGACGATCTGGTAAGGTCTCATGACTAGCAACAGCCGGTCGGTGGTGAATACGCAGTACCGGGTCAGGACATTAAGCAGTGTGTGCTTTGAGAAGAAGGTCCGAGAGAAATTTACCAGGTCCCTGATAGGCTGATTGGCCGCATCGGCCCACCAACTTGTGAATTCGAAGCTGTTGCTCGATCGCTTGACGTACTTCGCCGAGCCCTGTCGGGTTTCCTTAACGTGCTGCATGCGGGTTGTGTTGCTGTAGTACTTCGTGTTCGTGCCATTCGAAATTACAAAAAGCTGGATGTATTCGTAAAGCCCCGCCTCCGCCCAGAAACTCTCGCGCTGATAGCGATTGATCTGATTGAATGCCTCACGTATCGGTACGCCGCGGCGCTTGAGTTCGACGTGGACCAGCGGCAGCCCGTTGACCAGCACAGTAACGTCGTATCGGTTAGCATGCAGCCCGCTGTCGGTTGAGTACTGCCTGATGACCTGCAGTTTGTTGTCGTGGATGTTGTTCTTGCTTAGTAGATAGATGTTTTTCTTCGATCCGTCGTCGCGGTTAAGGATCTTTACATAATCTTCCTGAATCGTAGCGGTTTTTTCTTCGATACCGTCGTTCCGGTTTGCCAATTCGCCGTCGAAGAACTGCTTCCATTCGCTGTCGCTGAAACTGTAGTCATTGAGTTCCTCCAGTTGGCTTCGGAGATTTGCAACCAGGCTGTCTTCTTGCGTAATCTGGACATACTCGTACGCCTGTAACCTGAGCTGGTCGATGAAGGCGCACTCGAGTTCCGCCTCGCTCTGGTAGCTGTCGGCGTGGTACTCCACGGGTGCGTATTCCGCCACCACGGTGCTTTGCGCCTGCTCGGCGACGACCTTATAGACAGAGGTTTCACTCATTATAAAGTTTCCGCAAGCTTCCGCGACACCGAATCCTGTGCTACCCCGCGCGACCGGCTCTCACCCGGGCCGCCTACCGCCCGAACCGGATGCGATGACATAGTTTACGTCGGTGACAGGGGAAAAAACGGAGTTTCAGTAGGCGTACAAAATACCTTTGGCCCGGCTCCGTGTCAAGGCACCAAGGCGGAATACCTTCCTGCCCGGTATTGAGGCCAGCCCAAGGGATGGGGTTCCGGACCAGCGGTCTCCGAGAACCGGTTTTACGCTTTGACTATTGCTATTTCAGGCTTTAGAATGCCGTACATCGTCCGGTGCTGGTCGGCGAAGCAATTTCGAACGCATAAGGAACATGGATCTTGTTGACCGAATTAACCATACGGAATTTCAAGCCTTTTGATGACGTCCGTATAGAACTCGCCAACCCCGTCGTGTTCATTGGCCCGAACAACTCTGGGAAGACGTCGGCCATGCAAGCGCTAGCGCTTTGGAACACCGGCCTGAAGCGATGGAACGAGCGACGTTCCGGTTCGCCCGCGCCTGAGCGCCGACCCGGGGTAACGGTCAACCGCCGTGACCTGATCGCCATGCCCGTTCCTTCAGCCAATCTGTTATGGAGGGCGCTTCGTACGCGGAACGTCCGGCAAACAACCGGCGGGCCGAGGACATCCAATATCCGCATCGATGTAATGGTCGTCGGTGTCGGGAAACAGGGTGAATGGAAGTGTGGACTTGAGTTCGATTATGCCAACGAGGAGTCGATCTACTGCCGACCCCTACGAAACGATGGCGACGCCGACTCCCGTATGGCGGTTCCCCCCGAGGCGGGCGCCGTGGAGGTCGCCTTCCTTCCTCCCATGTCTGGGCTTTCAGCCACCGAAACGCGGCTGGATCCAGGCGCGGTCGATGTGCGCGTCGGGGAGGGCCGAACCGCGGAGGTATTGCGTAATCTTTGCTTTCAAGTCTCCGAAGAGGATCCCCGACGTTGGGAGGCCATCGTATCGCGTATAGCACAGTTGTTCGGCGCCGAAATCGATCCTCCGAAATACGTCGTCGAACGGGGCGAGGTCACCATGACCTACCGGGAGGAAGGGGTACAGCTCGACCTATCCTCCAGCGGTCGGGGCATGCAGCAGACGCTGCTTCTCCTCGCGTACATGCACGCTAATCCCGGTGCGGTAGTCCTGCTAGACGAGCCCGACGCCCATCTCGAAATCCTCCGGCAACGCCAGATCTACCGAATGATCTCCGAAGAGGCGGAGGGAAATGGTTGTCAGATCATCGCGGCCAGCCATTCCGAGGTCTTGCTGAATGAAGCGGCGGGCAGGGATACGGTTGTTGCCTTCATCGGGAATCCACACCGGATCGACGACCGAGGCAGCCAGACGTTGAAGGCGCTGCGCGAAATCGGTTTTGAGCAGTACACCCAGGCTGGTCAAACCGGCTGGGTGTTGTATCTGGAAGGGTCGACGGACCTCGCGATCCTGCAGGCCTTTGCGAAACGGCTGAATCATCGTGAAGCGATGCGCGCGCTTGAGCGTCCCTTCGTACACTATATCGGAAACCAATTAGCGAAGGCGGAAAGCAATTTTCACGGACTCAGGGAAGCGCTGCCCACGCTGCGAGGCATAGCCATCCTGGACGAGATCACACGGGACCAACCCGCCGACGGGCTGGCGTGCATGGCGTGGGAGCGTCGGGAAATCGAAAATTACCTCTGCACGCAAGCGACGCTTGAAGCCTTCGCCGCTTCAAGCGATAGGACGTCAGCAGTCGGACCTCTCTTCGAATACGCCGAGGTCAAAAAACGACTGGATGCAATGCAGGCCGCCATACGGGAGGTATCCGCGGCAATGATCACCCTGGGGCGGGGATCTCCCTGGGACGCAGACGCCAAGGTGAGCGATGAATTCCTTGCCCCACTCTTCGCCGACTATTTCAAACGGCTGCAACTCCCCAATCTGATGAACAAGAGTAGTTACCACATGCTGGTGGACTTTGTTCCCGATCAGGAGATTGACCCTGGGATCAGACGCGTCCTAGACGCCATCGCGACAACGGATGCGGAATCCTGCGGTGAGTCCTGACGGCCTAGCAAAGACCGGGTGTCCGAAATCAGCCCTTACGCCACCCATCAGACCTAGCGAAGCCAGTAGTAAAACCCAGACCCTTCAGACCGGAACACAGGTATAGAATCAGGCCGGGTTAACCGACGGTTCTCCCGATTCCGGCCTAGGTTTGAATGTCAGCAGCTTGTCCCGGTAATACTCGTATTGATTCCGACGCGCGGCCAGTTCGGCAGGCAGCCCGATCGTAATACCGTTCACGAGCGTATCGAAACGATCCAGGATCGAGACGATCCGCTTCTGTTCAGTAAGGGGCGGGACGGGGATTTTGATTTTTTTAATCGCGCGAGGGTGAACCCGGTAGACTTTCGTGCCAGTAGCAAATCTCCTAAACTCGCTCAAGTATGAGTTGGACATCAGAATGTAATTGAGAAAACCCGGCGCTATCAGGTCTTTCCTGATGATTTTCAGTACAGTAGTTTCAGTCCCGGCAAGGAACTTTTGGCAGGTAGTATTCTCGATCAACACGGACTTTCCGATGTCGTCCTTCGTTTCCGAAGTCAGATTGTAAACGATGTCGCCCGTATCAAGTAATTGATCGTTTCGAAAACGTTCATTTGCCGAAACTTTAGCTATATGATCGAACTCTGAATCGAGACTGACCAACCTGTGATATAGTTTGTAAACATCTCCATAATGAAGGTACGGTATTGTATTTATTGCAGAAATCCTGTTG
>VXRC01000040.1 GCA_009838645.1 Gemmatimonadota bacterium
GTGGGCGGTGGGCGCCGGGTCGTCGGATCTGCTGTTCGCCATCGGTCACGCTTACGTTCGCGAGGGCACGGAGGTCGTGGAAAGCCTGCCGGGATTCGGTTTCATCACCCGGTTCGCCGGCGTGGCCAACGCGGAACCGGTTCGGGTTCCCTTGCTGGAAGGCATGAAACCCGATCTGAACGGTCTCAGCGCGGCCGTGACCGACCGGACCGCCATGGTCGTCGTGACCACCCCCGGCAATCCCACGGGCCAGTTGACCCCTATGTCGCAGTTAAGGCCCTTTGTGGAGTCGATCCCCGAGCGTGTACTGGTCCTCGTCGATGAAGCCTATATCGAATTCGCAGAGAACGAGGCAGACCGCGAAGGCGCGGCGTCGCTGGTCGCGGATCACCCGAACGTCATCGTGACGCGCACTTTTTCCAAGGTCTTCGGCATGGCTGGCATGCGGGTGGGATATGCAGTCGCCCAACCGGAGGTGATCGAGCGGATCGGCCGCCACCGGGCCAACACGCTCACCCTGCTGTCCACCCACGCCGCGTCTGCGGCCCTCGACGACACGGACCACCTGAGGCGGTCACAGGAACTGGTAAGCCGGGGGAAACGCTATTTCTACGAGCAGCTGGACGCCATGGGCATCGAATACGCGCCCAGCGAGTCGAGCTTCGTGATGATGAATATGAAGACCGACGTGGACGAACTCGTCCGCCGGCTGCGCGAGGAACACAACGTCCTGGTGGGCAACGCGAGGGCGCGCTGGAATATCGAAGGCTGGATCCGTGTTACCGCCGGCCTGCCCGAGGAGAACGAGGCGTTCATCGCTGCGCTTAAGAAGGTGCTGGTGAGCAGTTAGACGTAAGGCGTGTCTGACGGGCGGCTGAAACCGTAAAGCCCGCAAGGGAAACACATCTAGTGAAGGGAATCCCGCACGTACAGGTGCCGGCCGATAGCGCCCATGGCCGCGTCCATCTGGTCCATGCGGGATTTGTGCTGCACGTCCAGTACCCGGTCCACCTGCGGTAGGTGCCAGCCGAGGTGCCGGGCCAGTTCCGCCTTGCCAACACCCTGTTCTCTCATACCCCGGTACAGCATCACCTTGACGGCAGTGAGTGTCGGTAACTTGGCGGTGTCCCGTCCCCTGGACGGCAATGGGATGTCCAGGCCGTCATGTACGCGGGCTGCGATCGCCTCCTCCAGCGCGTCGACTGCACGGGCGATTGCCTCCTCCCGGTCCTTTCCGAACGTCGTATGTTCCGGAAAGTCCGGTGACGTAACCAATACGGAATCATCGTCTGCTTCGAGTATTACCGGATATAGAAGCATCAGTTCAGCCCTTTCTTTTAATCCCCCCTCACTCCCCATGCACCGCGTCCGCCGGGTTGGCCGTGGCCGCCTTGAACGCCTGGTATCCCACCGTCAGCCAGGAAATGATCAGCGCGGCCAGACCGGCCAGTACGAAAACGCCGATACCCAGTTCGACGCGGTAAGGGAAGTCCTCGAGCCACGCGCCCATGGCGAGGTATCCCACGGGGGCGCCGATCACGAAGGCCAGCAGGACCAGCTTCGTAAAGTCCGCGGACAATAGCACGATAACGTTCGGTATGGTTGCGCCGAGGACCTTGCGGATCCCGATCTCCCGAGTCCGCTGTTCGGCCATGTAGGACGAAAGGCCCAGGAGGCCCAGGCAGGCGATCAGCATGGAAAGCGCGGCGCCGGCGATGAATACGCTGCCCAGCCGTTGTTCGGCGGAGTACAGTTGCTCAAGGTTCGCGTCGAGAAAGGAGATCTCCATGGCCGGGTGGTTCGGATAGGTTTGCCTCCACTGGTCCTGCAGGATCTCCATGCCCCGTCGCGGGTCCTCCCCCCGCATCCGGATGACCATGTACGGCCCGGGCGCGTTGAACAGGATCATAAGGGGTTCAATGGGTTGGCGCAGCGAGTGCTGGTGGAAGTCCCTCATGACGCCGATCACCCGGTGCGACGGGGCGGTTTCCGGCGAACCCGCGAACCGGAAGGTCTTGTCGATCGCGTCTTCCCAACCCAGAGCGCGGACGGCGGTCTCGTTGATCAGGCAGGCCGATGAATCGGTGGCGAAGGCGGTGTCGAACGTACGTCCCGCGGCCAGCTCGAATCCCATGGTTTCCGCGAAGTCGAAGTCCCCCCAGATCGTCTGGAACACCGGGCTCTGGTCGGGCGGCAACCCCTCGGGCGTCAACAGGTTCAGGCTGGTCTGCGCGCCGGGTACGCTGCTCGAAGTACTCACCTGCAGGATCTCGGGATACTGCAGCACCGCATTCTTGTAGGCCCCATACCCCCCGAGGGCCGCTTCGTCCGGCATGCGGACGACCGCCAGGTGATCGCTTTCGAATCCCAACCGCTTGTTCTGCATGAACTCCAACTGGCTGAGGACCACGGCCGTGCCCACCATCATGAGGATAGAGACGCTGAACTGGAAGGTGATCAGTACCTTCCTGAGTACCGAATGGGAGGCGCCGGTCTTCAGCGCGCCGGTCAGCACGGCCACCGGCCTGAAGGAAGAGAGCAGGAAGGCGGGATATCCTCCGGCGGCGAAACCGACAAAAAGCGTGATAGCCGCCAGGGCCGGAACCAGCCACGTCGAACCGTAGTCCATGACCACGTCCTTGCCGGACAGCAGGATGAATTGCGGCAGCAGCAGGTGCACCAGAGCGAGGGCGATGACCAGCGCGAGCAGCGCGAGCAGTACCGATTCGCCGATGAACTGCCGGATCAACTGGATCCGCTGGGCGCCCAGGACCTTCCGGATCCCGACCTCCTGCGCCCTGCGGGCGGACCGGGCGGTGGACAGGTTCATGAAATTCACGCAGGCGATGACGAGAATGAAGACGGCCAGGGACGTGAAGATATAGACATAACGGATGTCGCTGTTGGGACGCAACTCGGCTTCGATATTGGAATGCAGGTAGATCTCCGTGAGCGGCTGCAGGTAGGGGTTGGCTTCTATGCCTGCGGATTGGAGCGTTTCGCCGAGGTATTTGTCCAGGAACGGGCGGAACCTGGATTCCATTTCCTCGCGCGTGGCGCCTTCCCGGAGCAGCAGATAGGTATACAGGTCGTGGTTGAACCCGCCATTCTGAATGTCGTCTGGATCGCTGTAGTACAGTTGGTTCGGCGCCAGCGTGGTGAAGGAAGCCAGGAAATCGAAATGGAAGTGGGAGGTCCGCGGCATGTCCCGCATGATACCCGTCACGGTGAACTCGTAGAGGTCGTCCCCCGTGATCACCTTCCCGATCGGGTTCTCGTCTCCGAAGTACTTCTCGGCCATGGACTCGGACAACACCACGGTATGCGGTTCGACCAGGGCGGTCGCGGGGTTCCCCTGTACGAGCGGGATGGTGAAGATGTCGAAGACCGACGAGTCCGCGAAAATGAAGTACCGCTCGTAGAATCGATTCTCCTCATACCGGATGAGCCAACGGGAACCCGGCGGCTTGATCCGGGTGTATAGCTCGATTTCCGGATAGTCCCGCGCAAGGACCGGCGCCCAGGGCGGGGGCGTGACGGCCGCTTCGATCGACCGACCCGTTATCGTGGCGGATTCCGCGATGCGGTAGATACGGTCTTTTTTCTCATGATGCTGGTCGTAGGCGAGTTCGTCCTGCATGTAGAGCAGGATCAGCACGCAGCTCGCCATGCCGATGGCCAGCCCGAGGACGTTGATGGCCGAATAGCCCTTGTGCCTGAGCAGGTTTCGTAAGGCGACGGTCAGGTAGTTTCGGATCATTTGCTTATTGTATCGCCAAACCACCCCGAAATCAACGCCGAAGCAGCGACAGGATTGCCCGGGGTCGGTACGCTGGGATCAAGGCAGGGGTTGGTGCGCGGGGACTAGTGGGCAGGAAGCGCAGTCAGGAAGCAGTACATTGTGGGCAGGCGGCAGGCACGGCCCTGCATCTCACTCTGCGTGAACCGCGTCCGCCGGGTTGGCGGTCGCGGCTTTAAAGGCCTGGTATCCCACCGTCAGCCAGGCGATAGACAACGCGGCGAGGCCCGCGAGAATGAACACCCCCGGTCCCGGCTCGATTCGGTAGGGGAAACCCTCGAGCCAGGCCTGTATGACATAGTAACTCGCCGGCGTGCCGACTACGAATGCCAGCAGGACCAGCTTCGTAAAGTCCCTGGACAACAGCAGGATCACGTTGGTAATCGTGGCGCCGAGGACCTTGCGAACCCCAATCTCCCGGGTCCGTTGTTCGGCCATGAAGGACGAGAGGCCCAGCAGTCCCAGGCAGGCGATGAGGATGGAAAGGACGGCGCCGGCAACGAACACGGAACCCAGCCGTTGTTCGGCCTGGTAGAGTTGCTCCAGGTCTTCATCGAGAAAGGTATACTCCATGGCGGGATGGCCTGGATAGATCCGCTGCCATTGTTCCTGAATCACCTCCAATCCGCGTGATACGTTGCTTCCCTGTATTCGTATTACCATGAACGCGGATGGTTCCGAGATCACCTGTATCATCAGCGGTTCGATGGGCTGGTGCAAGGACTGGTTGTGGAAATCCTCCATGACGCCGATGACGCTCAGCATAGGCTCGTCGTCGGAAGCGCCCGTAATCCTGTAGGTCTTGCCGATAGGATTCTCCCAACCCAGGGCGCGCACGGCTGCTTCGTTGATCAGGCAGGCGGTGGAGTCCGAGCCGAATTCACGGGAAAACGACCGGCCCGACACCAAGTTGATATCCATGGTTTCCACAAAGTCGTAGTCCGTCCAGATCATCTGGTAAAGCGGGCTCTCATCCTCCTGCACACCTTCCGGCGTAACCAGGTTGAGACTGGGCGGACTGCCGGGTACGCTGGTCGCAGAACTCACGTTCACGATTTCAGGATACTGCAGGGCCGCGTTTTTGTACGCCGGATACCCCTTGATGGCGTCTTCATCCGGCAGACGAACGACCACCAGGTGATCTTTGTCGAAGCCCAGTTTCTTGTTCTGCATGTACGCCAGCTGATCGTGGATCACGACCGTTCCGACGATCATGACGATGGAGACGATAAACTGGAAAGAGATCAGTACCTTTCGCAGCAGTGAACCGGAAGCGCCCGCTTTCAGCGCGCCCGTAAGCACGGCCACCGGCCTGAAGGAAGAGAGGACGAAGGCGGGATAGCCTCCCGCGACGATGCCCGTAAAGAGGGCGATGCCCAAAAGCACCGGCGCCAGCCACGTGGACTGGTAGTCCATCACCAGCGACTTGCCGGAAAGCGCGTTGAACTGCGGCAGAAGCAGGTGAACCAGTCCCAGCGCAAAGACGAGCGCGATCACGGCATACAGTACGGATTCTCCCACGAACTGCTTGATCAGTTGTTGCCGCTGGGCGCCGAGGACTTTCCGAATGCCCACTTCCTGTGCCCTGCGGGCGGATCGGGCCGTGGACAGGTTCATGAAATTGACGCACGCGATCAGGAGGAGAAACACGGCCAGCGAAGAGAAGATGTACACGTAACGGATATCGCTGTTTGGCGCGATTTCACCTTCCAGGCTGGAATGCAGATGGATATCGGTGACTGGCTGCAGGTAGGGTGTGGCCACAATGCCGATGGATTTCAGCAATTCACCCAGGTATCTGTCCAGAAACCCGGGGAGTTCTCTCTCAAGGGTTTCGGGCCCGTAACCGTCTTCCAGCAGAAAATAGGTGTACAGCGTATGGTTGAATGCGTTCCCCTGCATCGAGGAGGGCTCCCCATAAAGCCTGTGCGGCGCCAGCGAGGCGTAGGAAGCCAGGAAGTCGGCGTGGAAGTGCGAGTTCGCCGGCATGTCCTTCATGATGCCTGTGATCGTAAACTCATAGCGGCCATCCCCGGTAATCACCTTGCCGATCGGATTTTCATTCCCGAAGTACTTGTCCGCCATGGACTGCGACAGTACCACTGTATGAGGTTCGGCCAGGGCCGTTTCGGCTTTGCCCTGGACGAGAGGGAGCGTGAAAACATCGAAAACCGATGAATCCGCGAAGATGAAGTACCGTTCGTAGAACCGCTTGTCATCATACCGGATCAGCCAGCGGGAATTCGGCGGCTTGATCCGGGTGTACGCTTCGATCCCAGGATAGTCCGTCGCGAGTGCCGGAGCCCAGGGCGGGGGCGTGACCGCGGCCTCGACAGGCCTGCCCGCCACCGTCGCGGATTCCACCAGACGGTATATCCGGTCGCTCTTTTCATGAAACCCGTCGTAGCTGAGTTCGTCCTGCACGTAGAGCATGATCAGCACACAGCTGGCCATACCGATGGCCAGCCCCAGGACGTTGATCGCCGAATAGCCCTTGTACTTCAGCAGATGTCTTAATACGACGGTCATGTAGTTTTTGAGCAAGAAGCACCCCCGTTGTAAAAGAAGGGCTGTACGGTTTCAGGACACAGTTCCCCGATTCGAATCTTCGAGGATCTGGCATTAAGACTCAATGTAACCGGTTAAAGTTGCGGGACACAGTTCAAACTGAAGGAAGGCTGTAGCTCAATTATCAAACTGATCTGGATGTGTACAACTACGGCAGGAGTGCTACCAAAGCACCCCGAACAGCAAGGCCGAAGCGATGGCCAGGTAGCCCAGGGCCAGTACGCCGGGACGGCGGAACAGCGGCAATCCCCCGGGCGGCAGCTTGAAGGGATAGGCGCCACGGATCGGCGTCTCCATCAGTGTCTTCTGCAGCCAGGTGCCTTCGAGGGTTTTCAGCCGGTGGACCATGCGGTTGCGCACCGAGGGGATGTCGTTTTCCCGCGCGTAGACGAGTCCTTCCAGGTCCTCGTCGGACATGGGACCACGCCTGAGCGTGATCAGCGTGGACGCGACCAGCATGCCGCCGGCGGGCAGCACGATGTTCCACAGGTAGGTCCACCAGGTGTTGGTGTACCAGACCGGCAGGCCCCATTCCAGGCTTTCGCCCAGGATCGCCGTTACGCCGTAGAGCAGTCCGACGAGCAGGCCCACGATGCCGGTCGAGCGGTGCACGCGGGTGAAGACCCCCATGAGGATGACCGTCATGAGGGGTACGGCGACGGCGCCGGCCAGCCGGAGGTAGAAGGCCAGCATGCCCTCCTGGATGAAGGGCACGTAGGCGAATCCCAGGGCCATGATGAAGGGGGCCGTGACGCGGCCCACGCGGGTATAGTGGGCGTCCGACGCGCGTTTCACGATGAACCGGGCGTAGATGTCGCGGACGAAGAGGCTCGATATGCCGATGCCGATGGAGTCGAAGGTGGAATACCCGCCCGCGATGAGCCCCGCCACGACGATCCCGATGAGTCCGTGGGGCAGGTAGGCCTGGATCATCAGGGGATAGGCCTGGTCGATGGTTTCCAGGGCGGGGAAGTCCGCCCGGGCCATGGGGCCCATGGTGATGTTGAACCAGAGGCACACGGCCGTGGCCGTGCTGGCCACCACCGCGGCCATCTTGAAATCCCATTCCGACCGGGCGCCCAGGAACCGGATGGCCTCGTACTGGTTGATGACGGCGTACATGGTCAGCACGACGATGAAGCTGAGGATGACCACGACCGCGGGGACGCCCGGCGGCGCGTAACCGCCCACGTGGAGCATCACGTCGGGCAGTCCGGGGTCCACGGCGGCCAGGCGCTCGTTCAGCCCCGCCCATCCGCCGCCCCGGACCCAGACCACGATCCAGAGCACGAAGGATCCGATGATCATGGCCACGCCCTGGACGGCGTCGGTAAACACCCCGGCCTGCAGGCCGCCGCGGACCACATAGAGAGTCGCGGACGCGGCCACCGCCACCACGACGAACCAGCTGGCGGTCGTGGAGAACCCGGCGAGGACGCTCAGCACCAGGTACATGGAGAAGAAGATGTTGGCGAGGACGTTGGTGCGGGACTGGATGTTGATGAGGACCGCCATGATGCGGACGGACGGCCCGAACCGGTATTCAAGCCACTCGGCGTTGGTGAAGACGCCCGACCGGTACATGGGCAGGATGACGAAGAAGCTGAGCACGAACCAGCCGATGGCGATCCCCAGCCACCACTGCGACAGCTGGGAGAGTCCGAACTGGTACGAGCCGCCGGCGATGGCCACGTAGTCGCCGCTGTCCACGGCGGTACCGAAGGCGGACAGGCCGATGGCCCACCAGGGCATGGACTTGGCCGCCAGGTACCAGTCGAAGCTTTCGCCTTTCTCCCGGAACGCCAGCAGGCCGTACAGGACGATGCCGCCGTTGACGAGAAAGACGATGGTCCAGTCTAGAAATGACATGGGTCAGGGCAGCATGGGGCAAGGTGCCGGACCGGCCAGGTGACGGTTCGGATGGTCAACAAGCCGGTCCGACGTGGTTGTGGATCGTAGGGTAGCCGCTTCTATTCCCGCGTTTACTCCCGCGGCAGGTGATAACCGTCCTTCATCACGGGGATCCGGTAGAGCCCGGTACCCGCGGTGATGTACAGGATCTTGCTGTTCTCGCTGCGGCCGAAGCCCACGTTGGTGGGCAGCACACCGGTGGGGATGAAGGCCTTTTCGGTCCCGTCCGGCGCGCGGATGGCGATGCCCGGCCGGGTCACGTCGCGTTCGGACACGTACAGGTTGCCTTCGACGTCGACGACCAGGCCGTCGGGCCCGTCCTCGGGCAGATAGTCCACGAGAACGCTCCGGAACGTGGCGGACCCGTCCTCGTGCAGGTCGTAGGCCAGCAGGGCCATGCGTCCCTTGTGCACGGGGATGTCGAGGGTGATCTTGCCCAGGTCGATGGAACCGTTGTCGTTGCTGACCACGTAGAGGGTCTTCTGGTCGGGAGAGACCACCACGCCGTTCGGCTTGCCCGCGTCGGTGATGATCCGGTGGATCGAGCCGTCCGTGTCGATGCGGTACACGGCCATCACGGGCTGTTCCACCGATTCGTTGCCGATGTACTTGGGATCGCTGAAGTACACCCTTCCCTGCTCGTCGATGGCTACGTCATTCGGGGCGTTGAAGGGCCGCCCCTCGTACTCGTGGGCGATGATGTAGGCCTTGCCCGTCTTCATGTCCGTCCGCGTCACACGCCGTCCGCCCTGGTCGGCGCCCTCCGCGGCAATGAGCCGGTCCTGTGCGTCGAACTTGATGCCGTTGGACATCCCGCTGGGCGACCGGAATATAGTGGTCTCGCCCGTATCAGGGTCGTATCGCCAGATGTGGCCGGCCTCGATGCCATCCGCCCCCGCCGACGTGGTGAAGGTGATGTCGCTGAAGTAGATCATCCCGTCCGGGCCCTCGGCCGGGCTCTCGGTCAGGGCAAGGCCCTCGTTGAACACCATCTCGAGGCGGGCGTCGGGCGAGATGAACTCCGGATCGCCGAAGGGCGGATCGGCTTCCTGGGCCTGGAGCGGTGCTGCGAGCAGCGGAACGGCGAGCAACAGGCCAATTATTGGAATAGCGTGACGAAAGGACATGCTTCGGTCTCCTATGACAGCATCCGTTTAAAACGGTCACGAGACAGGTGTTCCGACTTGAACCCTGTCTGATCGAAACCGGCTTTATCGAGGGAAGAATCGAGGTAATTGGAATACCTGCCAGACTATTCCAGATGGTGCGTACCGTCAAGGGATTTCGAAGGGCGCCGACCGGTGATCTTTCCTTGACGGCGGGTACCGGATCCTGTACCGTCCCTGGTACGCCATACCCAGCATAAAAACATCATTCAACATGTAAATACAACAAGGAGAAACTCATGTCCGTATCGAGACGGGAGTTCATGGGCATCGTGTCGACGGCCGCTCTTGCGGGCGTCGCCGGTTCAGCGTGCGGAAACGAAGCGGCTCAGGCCCCGGGCGACGCCACGGCGCAGGTCCCCTCCGGCGACGATCCACTGGGCGTTCGCGCGGATTTTCCTGCCGCCACTGAATCCCTTTACCTGAACACGCCTTACATCGGTCCGTCGCCCCAGCCCGCGGTGGACAGGACCATCGAGTTCCTCGCGGCCAAGTCCCGTGATCCCGTCCTGCTCGGCGACATGCTCGATGAGGAGGAAGCCGTGCGGGAGAAGTTTTCCCGCCTCATCCGCGCCCAGATCGGGGAAGTCGGCCTGGTGTCGTCCACCAGCGAGGGCGAGAACATCGTGGTCAATTCCCTGGGCCTGAAGGCCGGCGACAACGTGGTGATCGACGATCTCCACTACATGACGTCGCTGGTGATGTACAGCCAGTTGGCCGAGACCCTGGGCATCGAAACGCGCATCGTCCGGAACGTGGACGGCGTGGCTTCGCCCGAAGCCTTCGCCGACATGGTGGACGAGAACACGAAGCTGGTCTCCGTGGCGTGGATTTCCAACCGGAACGGCTACCGCCACGACCTGAACGCCCTGGCGGACGTGGCCCATGCGAGCGGCGCGTACCTGTATGCGGACGCCGTACAGGGAGTCGGCATGCTCGATCTCGACGTGGGTCCGACGGGGGTCGATTTCCTCACCACGGGGTCGTACAAATGGCTGCTCGGCGGCTTCGGCGTGGCGCCGTTCTACGTGCGGGAATCCGTGATGGACGTGGTGAAACCCGATCGCCTGGGGTGGAGAATGGTGGACGAACGGCTGCCCGACTACCAGTATACGATTTACTCCGACGCCAGGAAGTTCGGGTATGCCACACCGGCCTTTGCGGCGATCTACCAGCTTTCCGGGTCGCTGGAGTACCTGTTGAACGTGGGCACCGACCGGATCGAGCAGCACACGGTCGCCCTGGCGCACCGCCTGTACGCCGGACTGACCGAGCAGGGGTTCGAGGTCTTTACGCCGCCCGGCAATCAGTCCGCCATCGTGTCCTTCAACCACGGCGCCGACTACGAAACGATCAGCGGGCAGCTCGCCGAGGCGGGCGTCCGGCTGTCCTTCCGGGAGGGCAATGCCCAGATCCGCGTGGGTCCCGCCCTGTTCAACAACGAGCAGGACATCGACGCGTTCCTGGACATCACGAAGGGCTGGAGGGAGGCGGCCAGCTAGCCGCGCCTTCTGCCCATGCGCCACCGGACCACGATCGTTTCCGTGACGAATCCACTGTAGAGGGCGGCCACGCCGCGGATCGCCCCGTGCAGGTCGAAGAGCGCGAGTACGTTCACGACGATGACGATCGCGCCGGCCCGGGCGGGTCCGCTCGGCGCGATGGCGCCCGTCCGGTGGTCCCGCAGCGCGATCCCGTGGAGGTAGGACCGGATCGTGACGGCCAGCGGAAAGAAAGAGAAGATGATCAGTGGCACGGTGCAGCGCACGGCGAAATCGTGATCCACGCCGATCAGGGTCTCCAGCAGGAAAAACCTCACCGGGGTCCAGAACATCAGGACCATGGTCCCAAAGGAAATCAGACCGCAGACTGCCGTGAACCGGCGGATGATCCGGCCTCCCGGGTCCTGCCGCTGAAAGGCGGGCGGCAGGTTCTTGAGTTCGTTCAACCACCCATAGGGCAGGTGGGCGAGGGCGTACACGATGGTGAGCACGGCCAGGGATTCCGTGCCGTCGGCCCCCCGGGCGACGAAGAGGTTGATGATGGGCCGGCTCAAGGCCTGTATGCCGATCGTTACCGCCAGGGGCCAGTAGAACCGCAGTACGTAGCCCGTGGTCAGCGGGTACTGTCTCCAGGAGACCGGTTCTCGGGCCGTATCCTGACCCACATCCTGCCCGGCCGCTAGCTCCCCTTCAGCGCTCCCACCCCTCCGCAGCGATCTCCGAGCGAACCGCCGATAGCCGTAGATGATCACCACCAGTTCCGTCAGGACGCCGAAGTAGGTCGCGGCCACAGGCAGCAGAATGGGATCGGCCTGAACGGTCGGCGTCGGAAGAAACAGGAACACGGACACCACGCTCATGCTGATGCCCGCCATCATGGCATAACTGATGATGTCGGTCCGCCGCACCCGCAACAGCAGACCCGACAGGAACCTCGTGATCCCCACGATCAGCGGAATGGGCAGCAGGAGTCCGAGCGCGCGGCGCACCGTGCCGCCGAGGGCCGGGTCCACGGCGTGAAGCTCGTCGATCACCCACAGTCCCACCGGTGTGAACGCCAGACACGCCAGGACGAGGAAGTGCACGCCGCCGAACCCGGCGACGCATCGAAACACGGTGAGGAAGGTCGCCCGGTCCCGGACGAGGACCATGGACATCTGCCGGGTCTGGGAGACGGTGCCGGTCAGGAAAGACGTCAGCCCCCAGGCGATACCGTACGCCGCAAGGGTTTCGGTGGGTCGGGGCACACGGGCAATGCCGCCGTTGATGACCTGGATGCCCAGTTCGTAGATCAGTTCGGTGATGACGAGGGGGAGGAGGAACCAGAATAAGGTCCGGTACATGGTAGGAGAGTATAGCCGGGCCGGTTACGAGGGTCAAGGATGGGGAAATCGGGGGGATCCGGCGCGACCTGCACGGTGGTAATCCGGCGCGACCCGCTCAAGGCTCGAATCGCGTAAACTCCACCGGGGGAAACTGCCCGGCATAGGCGTGGACCGCCGGGGTGCCGCCCAGGTGCATGAGCAGTATCCGCGAGTCCGGTTCGAACCGCCCTTCGCCCGCGAGGTTGAGCAGGCCGCGGATCGCCTTCCCCTCGTAGACGGGATCGGCCATGATCCCCTCGCTGCGCGCGAGAAGCTGGATCCCATGGAGCACCTCTTCGTTCGCGACGCCATAGGGATCGGCCGTGGCGGCCATGATCTCAACGTCATCGGGACGGACGCGCTGCGGCAGGGCCAGGGTCTCCAGCGTAGCATTAGCCAATCGCAGTACCCGCGACTTCTTGATCTCGACCTCGTTATCGTCCGACACGCCGATCACGCGCGTGGCGGCTTCCATCGCCGCGAAACCGGCGATCAGTCCGGACTGCGTGCTGCTGCTGCCCGTGCAGTGCACCACGTAGTCGAAATGAAGGTCCTGGTCGCGCGACTGCCGCGTGATCTCGGCAGCGCAGGCGACATAGCCCATGCTGCCCAGTGGGTGATCGGATGCACCGCCCGGGATGAGATAAGGTTGGTGTCCCTTCCCGCGCAGGTGTTCGGACAGATCTTCAAGCGGACTCTTGTCCTCGATGGATCGTTCGCGGTCGTCCAGGTAGAGTTCGGCGCCCAGGATATTGCTGAGCAGGATGTTGCCCACGTGCCGGTATCCGGGTCCCGCATCCCTGGTCCAGGCGCAGTGCATTAGCGCGCACCGCAACCCGCACCGAGCCGCCGCGGCCGCCGTCTGCCGGGTGTGGTTCGACTGGATGGCCCCGACCGTGACCAGGGTGTCGGCGCCCGTTCGCAGGGCGTCGCCCACCAGGAATTCCAGCTTGCGCGACTTGTTTCCGCCCCCCGCCAGCCCGGTCAGATCGTCGCGTTTGATCCAGAGCTCGGGTCCACCCAGGTGCGAGCCGAAATGCGCGAGTCGATGGATCGGCGTGGGCAGTTGAACCAACGGGGCGCGAGGCAGGTCGGGCAACTGATACAACCAGTCGGCGAGTTCCCGTGTATTCGTCACATCGATTTCCCTCGGTGCGGGCAACAGGGTCATTGGATTGTTTCTGAAATCTGGATCCACTGCGCGCTGTCGCGCAACACTAAACTTTCCGGCTACCGGGAATCTTCCTTGTTTGCCCCATGGCCAGTATGTATTTTGGGGCGGTGTTTCCGCGAGATCGAAGTTGAAATCGTCCCGTTCACGCAGGACGGTCCTCGCCGGGAAGCTGAATTGATGTTGTTGCGTCATAACCGATAAAAACAACAATCACATACAGTTACACTCGGAGAGTTCATTGGGAACTGTCCCCCGCGATCACTGGCTCATCGGTTCCAAGGGCGTATACCACGGCACCATCGGCGGATCCTGGACGCGCATCGGCGCCCAGGAGTACGGTATTTCGAGCCTGATCCGTGAACCGGGCCGCCTGGTGGCGGGTGCGAGCTGGGGCAGCGGACTCTGGGAGTGGCCAACCACCACGGGCCAGTCGGGCCAGTCGGACCAGCCTGCACCTGCCGGCCAGGCCGACCAGGCCGACCGCTGGAAGCAACTGCACGACGAGACGCTCACCGAGATCATGGCCATCGCACCGATCGAAGGATCGCCGGGCGTGGTCGCTGGATCTCCTTACGGCATCGCCACGGGTCGCTATGACGACCTCGGGGCAGTCCGCTGGACGCATCACTCGGACGCGCTCCGCGTCAATGAGCGATTCACCAATGCCATCCTCGTGCATCCGGAAGAGCCCACGACGTGGTTGATCGGCACCGAAGGCGGCGTCCTTATCGCGGACGACTCGGGAGCGGCGTGGCGGCGGACCAGTATCTCGGGTACGGCCGTTCGCGCGCTGGCACATATACGCGGTCAGTTCTGGGCGGGCACGGACGATCGGGGGATCTGGCGCAGCGAGGACGGCGAACGTTGGGATTCGGCGGGTCATACGGCGGACGGCGGCGCGGTCTTCGAACTGATGCGGGCCGGCGAAGATATCGTTGCCGCCACGGAACACGGCGTGGCCATCGGCGATGGGTCGGGCCACTGGGTACGAAGGGGACCCCGCCACCTGTGCGCGGCCGTGCGATGCCATCCCGGTTCGACGTCGACCTGGCTGGCCGGCGCCACGCCGAGCGGACTGTGGTACACGGAAGACGGCGGTCATGCGTGGCATCAAATACCGGGATTCGTAAACGTTCGCGCAATCATTGCGCCTGAAGCATAGTCAAACCCCCAAAAACCAACACATGGACCAGACAACTTACAACAAACAGGTCGACGAGCGGGCCGACCGGGTCGTCCGGCACTGGTCGAAACGGGATGGCGGCGGTCTCTGGGACCTGAGCGCACACCTGGCGACGGGCATGGACGATGCCAAGGTCGTCGAAATCGTGCGTAAAGCGCTTTCGGACCAGACGGATGGATGGGGAGGCCGCCCCGCCGGCGGTCCGTTCCACGTTTATCCCTGCGGCGCGCTCATCGCCCGGTGGCCCGACCGGCTGCCGGAGGAAGCCCTGGAGATCATCCGGGATTTCATGATGGACGGCGTCCTCGAGCGCGGCAACACGGAGAACCACTGGCTGATGTTCTACGTGGGCAACCTGCTGGCGGCGGAACGATGGCCGGACGCGAAGTGCATGTGGAACGGCCTGTCCGCGGAAGCCAACCGGGCCGAGGCCATGCGCTGGATCTTGGGCATGATCGAGCGCACCGCCGTCAACGGCCACCACGAATACGACTCCCCCCAGTACCACGTGGAGCACATGGTGCCGATGATCACCCTCGCGGACCACGCGGCCGACCCCCACCTGCGCCGCCAGGTCGAACAAGTGCTGTCCCTATACGTGGCGGACATGGCGCTGGAGTATTACTACGGATCCTGGGCGGGCGGTCACAGCCGCGAAGGCTACCGGGAGAACACCTGGCGGAAATCCGGTGCGATCTCCGCGCTGCAGTATCTGTACTTCGGCGACGAGGAATTCGAACCGAAGCATCACGTCCATGGCTTCTGCATCCCGCCGGCCACGGCCGCCTACCGGCCCCCGGCCCTTTTCGCGGAGATGGCGGTGGACCGGTCCACGGCCCATGTCGTCAAGAAGACCAAGGCGCCCAGGACGATCTACCGACGCGTGGAGCACGAGGCGCGGCCGGTCCGGAAGTACACGTATATGAGCCCATCCTTCGCCCTCGGGTCGTCGCAGCTGGGCCTTCCGGGCCCCGGGGCCGGACCCATCGACCTGATTTCATGGGACCTCACGTGGCGGGGAGAGAACCAGCAGGCCAAGATCTGCTGCAACCACCCCTATCGCAGCCCGGAACGGTTCAGCGCCTTTCTCGTGGGCTATCCGCAGCAAATCAGACGGCAGATCGGATCCGACAAGCCCTACCTGCAGTGGCCCGATCGGCTCTTCGGCGCATCGCCCTATGAAAGGATGATGCAGCACGAGGGCACCGTCATCGTCCTGTACAAGATCCCGCCGGACGACGAGGCGCCTTTCATCAACCTGTTCCTGCCCCGTTCGATCGGCTGGGTGGAACGCGACGGGTGGATCATGGGAGATACCGGCGCCGGCGCCTATATCGCCCTCTATCCGATCGGTCCCTACGCGTGGTCGGAAATCCGGGAAGAAGGGTCCATGCGCCACCTGGCGGCGAATCCAGACCAAATCGACGGCTGGCTCCTCAGGATCCCGGACGTGCATGGCGGACTGGTGCTTGAAGCCAGGGAGGCGGAAAGCGTGGAATCCTTCGAAGCGTTCTGCGCGCGCCGGGCTGCCTTACCACCCGATCTGTCGGGATGGCCGGGGAGCGACCGCGTCGCCGTCGAGACGCTGGACGGAAACCAGATGGAGATGCACTTCGATGGTCAGCATGGTCAGCACAGGGTGGACGGCGAGGCCATCGACTACGACGCCTACCCGCTGTACGAGGCGCCCGGGGTGGACGCCCCTGCCGGAACGGGCAAGATGACGTTTCGCAAGGGGGACCAGGAAGTCAGCCTGGACTTCGGGGTCGACGCCTCGAAACCTCTCATGCCCATACGGGTCATCGGATAGGCGGGCGCGACGACCAGGCCGAAGGCGCGACGGCTAGCCGCGTGCGGCGCCTCGCCGGTTACGCCTCGCCTAGCACGCTACGCCGCACCACGCACACCGGCACACGCCGCTTTCCGCTCATTCTTCCTCCAACCCGTCCCACGACACTTCCGCGCCAAGGGCGCGCAGGTTCTCCACGAAATTCGGATGGGCCCGGTTGATGGACTCCGCGCCGTTGATGACGCTGGTGCCCGGGATGCTCGCGGCGGTCATGTACAGGGCCACGGCTGCCCGGATGATGTAGGGCGCTTCCACGGTGGCCGGCTGAAGGGGACGGTTACCGAAGACGATGATGCGGTGGGGGTCGTTGATGACCGCGTGGGCACCGAACTTGACCAGTTCCGAGATCCAGAAGAAGGCGCCTTCGTACACCTTGTTCCAGAACATGATCGATCCCTCGGCCCGGATGGCCAGGGGGATCATCAGGGGCAGGAGGTCGGCGGGCAGGTAGGGCCAGGGCGCGGCCTCGATCTTGGCCAGGATATTGGACGTAAAGGGGTTCTCGATCCGGTGTGGCTGGCCGTTCCGCACCAGCGCGGTATCACCCTCGTATTCGATGGCTACGCCCAGTTTCCTGAAGCAGCGGTTGATCAGGTCGAAATGGTGGGGTATGGCCTGCTCGACCCGCACCTCGCCGCCCGTCATGGCGCCTACGGCCAGGAACGTCGTGATCTCGTGATGATCGGGCGTGATTTCCACCGTGCCGCCGCCGAGCCGGTCCACGCCCTGGATATGCAGGACATTCGCCCCGATGCCCTCGATTCGTGCCCCGAGGGTGTTGAGGAAGTGGCACAGGTCCTGCACGTTGGGCTCGCACGCCGCGTTGACCAGGGTCGATCGGCCCTCGCCCAGGACCGCGGCCATGATGAAGTTCTCCGTCCCGGTCACCGATACGTAATCCTGCCAGATCCGATCGCCCCGGAAACGGCCGTTCAGCTCGAATTCTATGGGATCTTCCGAAACGATGCGGCCTCCCAGCGCGCGCAGCAGTTCCACATGCGGGTCGATCTCCCGCACGCCGAGGGCGCATCCCTTGACGTTCGCGAAGCGGATGGACCGGGTTCGGTGCAGCAGGCCGGGCAGGAGGAGCAGGGCCGAGCGCATGCCTTCCGGCAGGGCCACCTCGCCGGTGTCGTCATGGAATCCGGCGTTGTTGACCTGAAGCGAACCGGCGTCCCGGTCCCAGTCGATCCGGGAACCCAGGGCCTCGAGGAACGTGACAATCTTCTGCACGTCGGTGATGTCCGGCACGTTCCGGATCGTCACCGTCTCGTCGGTCAGCAGGGTCGCGCAGAGAATGGGCAGTACGGCGTTCTTGTTGCCGGACGGAACGACCGTGCCGGTAAGGGGCTTTCCGCCTTCAACGATCAGACTGGCCATGGGGATCCTTACAGATTCGATGAGTTATCGGGGTCTTCGGCAACCATGTTTGCGGCCCATGTTAATGCTAACCGAGTGCACAGGTAAACCGTTCCTTCACGGGGCGGAATTCAACCAGGCCGATCTCCTGGAACCGTCCCAAAATCGGTTGGAAGACCTCACGACCGTACGCGACGGCCGCGGTTACTTCGGCCTCCGACAGGTCGATGGCGACCGTACAGTGCGGCACCCAGTTGCCGGGCAGGTAGTAGCCCATGCCCACGTGATCGTGCTTCGAAAACACCTCGTGAAATCGCGCGTGGACTGCCAATAGCCGGCGGGTAACCACGGGCGCCAGGAACACCACCCCTTCCTGTCCGGGGAAAGTCCCCAGGCTGCTCAAAGTGAAGTCAAACGGATCGATGGATCGCGCGAATTCGAGCAGTCGCTCCGGGAAACCGTTCGTATCGTAGCCGTCGCCATAGACCGCGAGTGAAACGTGAGGACGGGCACCGAGTTCCGACAACGAAGGTTGCCCCAGTGCGGTGCCCAGACCGTCCCAGATTTCGCGAACGGTCCGGTCGCTCGCCTCATCGTAAAACAGTTCGATCGCGTAACCCATCAAATCAAGATACGCATTGGACAGGTCAAGTCAACCATACCGAAAAACAGCATCTACTGGTTAACTGACTCACCGACGACAGGTTGCTTCCGGCCCGTCTGCCCTTCCTTGACAGTCCGATTCCACCCGTCTATCTTCCTGAGACCTGTCCGATCCTGATTGTCACTTGAATACCACTTGAAGCACGCTAAGGATGCGGGCGTCCGGTCCCGTCAGACCTGCACCCTGAGCGTCCGGCACGCGGCCGTCCGGAGTCCTCCGCCATGAAAATAACCGCCATCAAAACGTATGCCGGCACCTTCGGGAACCGCTCCCGGGGCCTGGTGAAGGTGGAGACGGACGAAGGGCTGTACGGCTGGGGCGAGGCCTACTCGGTGGGGCCGGACAAGTCCGTTGAACCGATCGCCGATTACATCTTCGAGATGATCAAGGGAGAAGACCCCCGCCGCATCGAATACATCATGCTGAAGCTGTTCCAGCAGTTCCGTTTTCCGCCGGGCGGGACGGGCCTGGCCGTCATGTCCGCCGTGGATCATGCCCTGTGGGATATCAGCGGCAAGGCGGCCGGGCTTCCCGTGTACATGCTCCTGGGCGGGACCGTCCGGGACCGGGTGCGGGTGTACCACGGCGTCGGCGGCAATGCGAATCAGGTCGCCGAACGGGCGCACGAACTGCACGAAGCATGGGGGTTCACGGCGTTCAAGACCAGCCCGTATCAGGTCGATATCGAAGCTGAACGCTGGGGCAGGGTCTGCAGCGCCGCCGCGCGGTTCTTCGAGGATGTACGCGCCGCCACGCCCGACGGATGGGAGATCGCCTTCGATCCCCATGCCCGGATTTTCGAACCGATCAGGGCGCTGCAACTCGCCAACGCGCTGGCGCCTTACGACCCCTATTTCTACGAAGAGCCGCTTCGACCAGAGCACCTGCCCGCCTGGTCCCGGCTGCGGTCGCAGATTCAGGTCCCGCTGGCCACGGGCGAGTCGTTGTACACGCGCTTCGAGTTCCTCGAGCTCATGGCCGCGCAGGGCGCCGACATCATCCAGCCGGACGTCTGCGTGTGCGGCGGCCTGCTGGAGATGCGCAAGATCGCAGCCATCGCCGAGGCGCACTACGTCACCATCGCTCCGCACAATCCCATGGGACCCCTGGCCACCGCCGTGAACGTGCACTTCGCGGCGGCCACCCCGAATTTCAAGATCCTCGAGTACGTCCTGCCCGTGGGCACGGAATGGGAGCAGTGCATTATCGACCCCTATCTGCCCGAAGACGGGTACCTGCCGCTTCGCGATGCGCCCGGTCTCGGTATCGACGTGGATGAAGAAGTGGTGAAGGACAACGAGGTGGTGCACTGGCAGCGCACGTGTTACGTCCGTCCGGACGGGTCTACGGGGTATATCTGATCGATCGCGCGATCGATGAGGAACATCGCACACTCGTTGAGACGTGCTGCGATGTGATGAGAAACATCGCGACGCAGATGAGACATGCTACGATACAGTTGTACAATTGTACAGTAGGTCATGACGGTATCGAATATACAGAAATCGATTCCACTTCGATAAGGGGAGAAACGCGTATGAGTAAGTTGCGTCCAATTTGCGGAATGACGGGCATGACGGGTCCGGCCGGCCCGGCGAGACCAACGGGTCCGGCGGCCAGGACGGGTCTCGCAGGCATGACGGGATTGATGCTCACGGTCCTTTGCCTCGGCGCGTTGTCGTCCTGCGCGGGCGACGCCCTCCAGACCAGTGACGCCTTCCAGGTGGAGTGGCGCGCGTACGCCGGAGACCACGCGAGCACCAAGTACGCGCCCATGGCCGTGATCGACCGGCAAAACGTGATGGACCTCGAGGTCGCGTGGCGCTGGGATTCCATCGATAACGCCATCCTGGAGGCGGATTCGACCCTCCGGGTTTTCGTAAACGAGGCAACGCCGCTGAAGGTCGGCGGCGTGTTGTACACGAGTACGGCCCTGAGCCAGGTGGCGGCCATCGACGCGGCCACGGGGGAGACGATATGGTCGTTCGATCCAGGGACGTGGCAGGAGGGTACGCCCGCGAACGTGGGTTTCGTCCACCGCGGCGTGGCCTACTGGGAAGAGGGCGAAGACCGGCGCATCCTCTATGCCACGGGTGACGCCTGGCTCATCGCGCTGGACGCGGGAACGGGCGAACCGATCCCGGGCTTCGGCGACAACGGCCGCGTGGACCTGACGAAGGGCCTGCGCCGTCCGGTCGACCGGAGTCTCTACGCCGTTTCGAGTCCGCCGGCGATCGTCCGCGGGGTGGTCGTGGTGGGGGCGACGGTGCTGGATTCATTCGCCGTCGACCGGATGCCCGACGCGGCCATGCCGCCGGGCGACGTGCGCGGTTTCGACGTGCGGACGGGCGAACAGAAGTGGGTGTTCCAGACCATACCGCAGGAGGCTGAGTACGGCAACGATACCTGGCTGGACGAGTCCTGGATGACCGCGGGCAGCACGAACGTGTGGACGTGGATGAGCGCGGACGAGGAACTCGGCTACGTCTATCTGCCGGTCAGCACGCCCACCAACGACTTCTACGGCGGCCACCGGCCGGGCGACAACCTCTTCGCCGAGAGCCTGGTCTGCGTCGATGCCGAAACCGGCGAACGGGTCTGGCACTTCCAGACGGTGCATCACGGCATTTGGGACTACGATCTGCCCGCCGCGCCGATCCTGGTGGACATCACGGTGGACGGCCGAGAGATAGAAGCGGCGGTCCAGGTCACCAAACAGGGCTTCACCTTCGTCTTCGACCGGGTAACGGGCGAACCGGTCTGGCCGATCGAGGAACGGGAGACGCCGCCGTCCACTGTACCCGGAGAGACGGCCTCGCCTACGCAACCCTTCCCGATGAGACCGGTGGCCTTCGAGCGCCAGGGGCTGACGGAAGACGATCTCATCGATTTCACGCCCGAACTGCGCCAGGCGGCCTTGGACGCGATCGCGGAATACGACCATGGTCCGATTTTCACGCCGCCGACCACAAGAGGCGTGATCGCGGTGCCCGGACTGGTGGGCGGCGCGAGCTGGTCGGGGGCGGCGGTGAACCCGGAGACGGGGATGCTGTACGTGCCGTCCTACAGCCTGCCGGCCATCATGACCGTAAACGCGTCGGAGGAGGAGGACGCGCCGTATGCGTACACCGGCCGGTTCGCCTACGGACCCACCGTCATGGACGGCCTGCCGGTGATCAAGCCGCCCTACGGCCGCATCACCGCCATCGACCTGAGCACGGGCGAGCACGTGTGGATGAGTCCGGTGGGCAGCGGACCCCGAAACCACCCGGCCCTGGAAGGCCTGGACCTGCCGGCCCTGGGGTGGGACCGCCGCACCTTTCCGCTGCTGACGCAGACCTTGCTGTTCGCCGCCCAGATGGGGATCGTGCTGGACCGGGAGGTGTCGGACCGCGGCAACGCCATGACCTACGATTCCGAGAGCAACGAGGCATTCCTGCGGGCCTTCGATCCGGATACGGGCGATCTGATCGCGGAAATCCCGCTACCCGGCAACGCGACGGGCAATCCCATGACCTACATGGTGGGTGCCAAGCAGTACATCGCCGTACCGATCGGCGGGGCGTCCGAAAGGGCGGAACTGGTGGTGTTGGGCCTGCCGTAAGGGCTACAACCGGTTCAGCAGCCGCAGCATGATGGCCTTCTGGGCGTCCAGGCGGTTCTCGGCCTGGTCGTAGATGATCGACTGCTCGTGCTCGATCATGTCCTCGGCGATCTCGTAGCCGGGATGGATGGGCATGTCGTGCATGATCTTCGCACAGCTGCCGGCGAGCAGGGCGCGGTCGATCTGGTAGGGCATCATGATCCCGCTCCGCTTCTCCTTCTCGGCCGCGTAGGCGGGATCGTTGAAGAGTTCCATGTCGAGCCAGGTATCCGTGTAGACGTAATCGGCATCCGCGACCGCCGCCCCGGCGTCCAGCGTCTCGGTGAGCAGCCCCCTGTCCAGCAGCTTCTTCCGGCTTTCCTCGTCCACACTTTCCGGCTCCCGGATCGGACAGACCAGCGTCAGGTGCACGCCCAGCGGCGCGGCGATGGAAACCAGCGAGTTGACCACGTTGTTGTACACGCCGATGTAGGTCAGCCGCGCGCCTTCCACGCCCTCCGGACGGTCTTCCGCGATGGTCAGCACGTCCGCCAGCGCCTGGCAGGGATGGTACAGGTTGCAGCACCCGTTGATGACCGGCACCGTGGAGGCCTTTTCCATCTCCAGCAGGTCCCGGTTGTCCTTCAGCCGCGCCATGATGATCGCGGCGTTGCGGCCCAGGTACTGCGTCTCGAAGCGCACCTTGCTCAGGGTGAAGTTGGTCGCCATCCAGTCCAGGTTGATGGCGTGCCCACCCATTTCAGTCATGCCCGCCTCGAAGGACACCCGGGTGCGCGTGGACGTCTTCTGGAAGATCATGACCAGCGTGTTGCCCTGCATGCGGCCCTGGTATTCCCAGCGGTAGTGCTTCACGCGCCTGGCCAGGTCGACGATCTCCACGATCTCGCCGTCTTCCCAGTACTTCCAGTCGATCAGGTGCTTGATGTCTGTGGACATGCTTGCTTCCTGTTATTCAGGCGCCGCAAAGGCGTCGGCCGGAATCTCCGGATTGATTTCGATGGTCTGGGTCACCGACTCTCCGCTGGGATTCCCGTTTTGTTTCATCGACTCCTTGAAGGGCAGTTTGATCCCCTCGACTTCGCGGTAATCGCTCATGGTCGATTCGGCTTCCACGGGACCCTGCTGGGACATGGACTGGCCGGCCTTCTTGTACGGCAACATGGTCTCCGCGTCCAGGTACAGCTTGAAGGGGTTCAAACCCGGAGGCGTGATCAGAAGCACTTCCGTCGCCCTTCCTTCGATCTCTTCCCGCCCGGTATGTTGCACCGTCAACCCCTCCGCGTCCATCCGGTTGTACAAAAAGACCAGGTTCCGCCAGAGTTCCTCTCGCATCGAATCCCGCTGCTGGTCCGGAAGGGGCTGTGTATTGCCCATGGGGTCAACCACCCAGGCCTGGTCGTCGATCAATGTCATATCGATATCACCCATCGGCGTCTGCATCGTCGTCTTCGACTTATCCGGAAACGCGACCAGGCTTTCCACGCCGATGACCATCTCGCCCATGGGCTGGATCACCGTGACCTCTGCGGTTACCCGTAACGATTGAATCGCGGTCAAGGCCTCGATACCCCCCAGAGCCTCAGCTGAACGCATCAGCAGTTCCCTGCCCATGGCCACGTCGTCCTCGGTGGCTTCCGGGGCTTCCACGACAGGAAGCGCGATGGTCACGTCGATCTCGTTGACCTCGCCGAACGCCGACATCTCCTCGTCGAAGTCCTGGTCGTTCCCGACCACGATGAGGCGCATCTTGTCCGGTTGCAGGTATTCGCGGGCCACGCGCTTGACGTCTTCCACGGTCACCTTTTCGATCCCGGTCTTGGTCTTCTCGAGGAAATCCTGGGGATAACCATAGTACTCGTAGGTCATCTGCCGGTCGATGATCTCACGGCGACTGTCGAAATTGAAGACGAAGGAATTCAGGAAACTTTCCTTGGCCAGGTTCAGTTCCTCTTCCGTGATTTCATCGGTCGTCATCCGTCCCACTTCGTGCCGGAGAGACCGGATCGCCTGCGCCGTGGTTTCCGAACTGGTCATGCAGGCCACGTAGAAAATCCCGGGGAAATTGTAGTTTGCGCTGTAGATGCCGAAGACGGCGTAGGCCAGGCCCTGCTCCGACCGGACAATGCGAAAGAGCCGGCCGGAAAACCCGCCGCTGAGGATATCGTTCATGACCCGCAGGGCGAAGTAGTCGGGATTGTCCCTGACGCCGCCGATGTGGCCGAGGACGACCGTGCTCTGGTTGATATCGTCCTTCCGGACCAGGTTCACCGAACTGTCGTAGGTATAGTCGACATCGGGCAGATCGGGCCGCACGAACCCGGCCTTCTCCCATCCCCCGAATACATCGGAGATCTTCTTTACCATCTCGTCCGTGTCGAAATCCCCCCACACGCCGAACATGGTGTTGTCCGGATGCATCCAGTCCCGATGAAAGGCCACGAGGTCGTCCCGGGTAATGGCGTCGATCGTGGCGTATTCGGCGTGGCGCGCGTACACGCTCTCCGCGCCGTAGATCAGCTTGCGGTATTCCCGGAAGGCCATGTCGGTCGGGTCGTCGTTCCGACGGGAGATCGTGGATCGCGCGGTGACTTTTTCCAGTTCGATCTTGTCTTCGGGGAAGGCGGGATGCATGAGAATGTCCGCTAGAATGGGCAGCACGGTATCCACGTTGTCCTTGAGAGCGGACATGAAAGCGGACCCGGAAACCAGGCCGATCTGCGTCTCTACAGTCGCGCCAATTCCCTCCAGGGTCTCGTCGATCTCGTCGCCCGACATGCTCGTGGACCCACCCGTGCGTATGACCGCGCCGGTGATCCCGGCCAGGCCGATCCTTTCCGCCGGTTCGTTGACGGAGCCCACGCCGAAGCGGGCGCTCAGGTTGATCATCGGCAGCCGGCGGTCTTCCACCAGGTACAGGATAATCCCGTTATCCAGGACCACCCTGGTGGGCGTCGGGGTGGCGATATCGTTGAGCGGCGGGAATTGCAGCTCTGTGTAGTCCTTCTGTGCCGCGACCGGCATGGCCGAAAAGACCAGCCCTGCCAGCATCAGGCCAAGTGTAGCGACTTTCAGACGGGTACTGCGCATGGGTTCGACTCCTGTGTTCAGGGCATAGGATGTTCGCGTCGGTCCGTGATCCTTCGGTTCCGTCATCATTCGGTCCCGTCATCATCCATGGTAACGATCGAAGCCACCGTCCGGTTCTTAGAAACCAGGTACTGGTTGGCTACGCGCTTGATATCTTCGGCGGTCACCTCATTGATCGCGTCGATACTGTGGAAGAGGTTGCGCCAATCACCCGTAAGCACGTGAAAATAAGCCATTTGAAGCGCAAGCCCCATATTTGATTCAAGCCCCCGGATCAGGTTTACCCGGGCCCGCACTTTCGCCCTGGACAGTTCCTCTTCGGTAACTTCCTCGTTCCGGATGCGTTCGATTTCCTCCTCGATGGCTTGCTCCGTATCCGCGGCGGTGTGGTCCTTGCTCGGAAAGGCGAAAAACACCATCATGTTGGGGTACTTGCTGCCGGGAAAGTCCGTGAAGGAGGAAGCGTTCACCGCGATTTTTTGGTCCTTGACGAGTTTGGTATACAAACGGCTGGTGCGGCCGCTTCCCAGGATATCCGACAGTACGTTGAACACCACGTCGTCTTCATGGTTGATGTCGACCTTGTGGTAACCCATCAGGATCACCGGTTGGGACTTGTCCTCCATGATCACGCGGCGCTCCGCCAGTTGCGGGGGTTCGGTCGTCTCAACCGGTTCGATCGGTGGCCCGGCCGGAAGACGATCGAAATACTCGTGGGCCAGTTCCTTGACGTGCGCGGGGTCGGCGTCGCCTGAGATGATGATTGTCAGGTTGTCGGCGCCGTAGTACCGCCTGAAGAAATCCATCGCCTCCGCGCGGGTCATGGAATCCAGGTCCGACATGTGGCCCAGGGTCGGCTCGCCGTAGGGATGGGCCTTGTAGGCGGCGCTCAGCATCTCCTCCACCAGGCGTCCGACCGGACTGCTTTCGCTCATCCGACGTTCTTCCTTGACCACGTCCCGTTCTATGAAGAACTCCCGGAGCACCGGGTCGAGGAAGCGGCTGGACTCCAGCGCGAAGAACAGCTCGAGCTTGTTCGAGGGAAGACTGTAGAAATACCGCGTGGCGTCCCGGCTGGTCGTGGCGTTCAACCCCGTGCCGCCGGCTCGGTCGATGGCCTCGTCCATGGCATTGGACTGGCCGAGTTCCCGGGCCGCCTTCTTGGCGTCCTCGAAGGCCTGCTCCAGGCTTGCCAGGCGCTCGGGGTCGGCCAGGTGGCCCTTGTGCCGCTCGCTTCGGAGATCGTCGAAGATCTCGTCCACCTTCTCCATGGCGGCATATTCGGCTTCCAGGTCCATGGCGCCGATGGTCGTGGTACCCTTGAAGGCCATGTGCTCGAAGACGTGGGCCAGGCCCGTGATGCCCTTGACCTCATCCACGGAGCCGACGTCCGCGTAGGTGAGGACGGTGAGGACAGGGGCGTCATGGTTCTCCACCACGATGAAGGTCATTCCGTTGTCGAGCGTGAATTCTGTGACGTTCTGCTCGAAGGCGGCCAGGTCCTGGGACATCGCCGGACCGGACAGGCCGGACAAGGCAAGGACCATGACTGCCAATGGGATGTATCGCATCAATCGGGTCTTCATGTAATCAACCTCCAGGGAATTTGTTAAACCGCTCAAATCAGTACGTTCAGGATAAACCCATTTAATTAAGCACTGGTTGATATCGTCTCAGCCTTTTCGAGTTCACCCAGGTACGCGCCCACGGCGTTCTTCAACCCCATTTCCAGCGCGTCGGCGACAAGCGCGTGGCCGATGGAAACTTCGAGTACGTTCGGCACGGTGCCGCAGAACACGGCCAGGTTGTCCAGGTTGAGATCGTGGCCGGCATTGACGCCCAGGCCGATCTGGTGAGCGTGTTCCGCCGCCCTGGCGAAGGCCGAAAGTACGGGCTGCATCTGTTTCTGGCCTGTCGCGAAGGCCACGGCATAGGGTTCGGTGTACAGCTCGATCCGGTCGGCGCCGATCTCGGGCACCCGCTCGATCTGGTCGAGGTCCGCGTCCATGAACAGGCTGACCCGGCAGCCGAGGTCCTTCAGTTCCGCGATGATCGGTTTGAGTCTCTCGGCATTGGTCTTCACGTCCCAGCCCTGGTCCGAGGTGAAGGCGTCCGGGTCGTCGGGGACCAGTGTAGCCTGCGTGGGCCGGGTCTTGCGGACGATCTCCATGACCTGGTGGAAGGGGTTGCCCTCGATACTGTATTCGATCTCCGGGTAGTCCTTCAGCAATTCGGCCAGGTCGTCCACGTCGCCGGGCGTAATATGCCGCTGGTCGGGCCGAGGGTGCACCGTGATGCCGTAGGCGCCGGCCTCGATCGCGATCCGGGACAGGTCCGTCACGCTGGGTATGCCGTGCAGGCGCGTGTTCCGCAGCAAGGCCACCTTGTTTACGTTGACACTTAGTTTAGCCATGGATCCTCCGGTTTCAGGCCACATGTCGAATAGACTTTGTATTCCCCTAAACTACAGTTTTCCTTCAAACGTTCCAAGGGGTGCAGCGTCGGTCCGGCCGCACAGTCGGCCTTGTGGTGCCGCGGGGCATCATCCGGGCATCCAGGGAGGCAGGGCTCCGTGCGCGGGCAGCCGGATGAACCGCGCGCTGTTGATGGCCGGGTGGCCCAGGATCTCGTCGATGGATTCCTGGGGCGGGACGTCGTCCAGGTTCAGCACGCCCACGGCCTTGCCGCCGGGCTCGTTCCCCAGCCTGCCGACGGCCATTTGTGCGATGTTCACCTTGTACCGTCCGAAGGTGTCGCCGATGGCGCCGACGATGCCGGGCACGTCGCTGTGGTGGAAGACCAGGAGGTTGCCGTCCAGGTAGGCCTCCATGCGGTGTTCGCCCAGGCGGATCAACCTCGGCATGTTGTTTCCGAAAACCGTTCCGTCGGCCCGGTACGTCTCTTCGGCGCAGTCGATCTCCACGCTGATGGCCGAGGAGAAGAACCCGGCCGCGCTGCGGGTCTGTTCCGTCAGGTGGATGCCCCGTTCCCGAAGCAGCATCTCGCCGTTGACGATATTGACCTCTTCGTCGAGGGCGTCCTCGAGCAGGCCCGCGCAGAAGGCGGAGGTGAGCAGGCGCGTGTTCTCGTCGACCACCTTGCCGCGGTAGGTAAGCCGGCACGCGCGCGGCCCCCCGCTGTGCCACTGGGACAGCAGGATGCCCAGCCGGTAGGCCACGTCGAGATAGCCGCCCAGCGTCTGGTACGTATTCGAATCGATGGTGACGGCGTTCACGGCGTGGCGGACTTCCCCGGTAACCAGGAAATTGACCAGGAGGTCCACGGCTTCCACCGCGACGTCGGCCTGCGCCTCTTCCGTGCTCGCCCCGAGATGGGGGGTGCACAGCACGCCCGGCATGTGAAACAGCGGGCTGTCGACACAGGGCTCCTCTTCGTAGACGTCCAGCGCCACGCCGGCCAGCTTCCCGGATTCGAGGCCCCGGACCAGCGCTTCCTCGTCGTAGATTCCGCCCCGGGCGCAGTTGATAAGCCGCGCGCCCGGTTTGAGCAGGTCGATCTCCTCGTGGCTCACCAGGTGGCGGGTCTCCGGCGTCAGCGGCGTATGCACGGTCAGGTAGTCCACCTCGGGCAGCAGGTCGCGCACTTCGTCGACGTACTCCACCCCCAGCTTGGCGGCTTGATCGGGCGAAAGAAAGGGGTCGAATCCGATGACGCGCATGGCGAAGGCCTGCGCCCGCGCGGCGACCTCCCGGCCGATACGGCCCATGCCGATGATGCCCAGGGTCTTGCCGGCCAGCTGGACCCCCGTGAACGCGCCGCGGTCCCACCGTCCTTCCATGAGACTCCGGTTCGCCGGCGCGATGTTGCGCGAAAGGGCTGCGATGAGGGTAAAGGTGTGCTCCGCCGTGCTCAGGGTATTGCCGGCCGGCGTGTTCATGACCACGATACCCTGCCGGGTCGCCGCGACCCGGTCGATGTTGTCCGTGCCCACGCCCGCGCGCACGATGCAGCGGAGGCGCGCGTTGCCTTTCAGCACGTCCGCCGTGATCTTCGTGTCGCTCCGGCAGATGGCGCCGTCGTATTCCAGGAGGGCGCCGCGCAGCGCATCGCCGTCCAGGCCGGTACGCACGTCGTGGGATACTGCGCTTGCCCCGGTGAGCCGTTCGAGCCCTTCCCGAGCCAGTTTGTCGAGGACGATAACGTGATGCATGACGCGCCGGGCACTCCTTTTACGATCGTGCTCAGACCCACCGGAAAAAAACGTAAAATACCTTGCGCCGGTGGTTCTTATCAACCTATTTTTCCAGAGGTAGTCTCGTATCTTCATTCCCACTTTGAAGCCCGTCAGACACTCATCAGGCAGGACCCCGCCCGTCCGCAACAGGTGAACTGCGGTACCTGCCTTAAGGACGAACCCCGTGTCCTCGTTCGTACACTTGCACAACCATACCCATTACAGCCTCCTCGACGGCGCCAGCCGCATCGAGGATCTCGCCGAGACCGCCAAAGCCTTCGACATGCCCGCCATCGCCATGACCGACCATGGCAATATGTTCGGCGCCGTGGAGTTCTACAAGACCGTCACGGCCGCGGGCCTGAGGCCGATCATCGGTTGCGAGCTGTACCTGGCCTCGGGCAGCCGGAAGGAAAAGCGCCCGGTCCGGGGCGGTGAACGGGCCGATCAGACTACTCATTTCGTCGTGCTCGCCAAGAACGCGACAGGCTACCGGAACCTGATGAAGCTCACCTCCGCCGGGTACCTCGAGGGGTTCTACTACAAGCCCCGGGTGGACATGGAACTGTTGGAGAAGCACAGCGAAGGGCTGATCGCCCTGTCCGCCTGCGCCAAGGGGCCGCTGGCCAACCTGGTGGTGGACGGCCAGATCGACCGGGCGCGGACGAAGTGCGCCCAGCTCAAGGAGGTCTTCGGATCAAACTTCTACCTGGAGATCCAGGACCACGGACTGGAGTTCGACAAGCCCATCAACAACGCGATGATCGATTTCTCCCGGGAGTTCGACCTCCCCATCGTCGCGACCAACGACGCCCACTATCTGAAGCAGGGCGACGCCCCCGCCCAGGACGTGCTGGTCTGCATTCAGACCGGGAAGGAACTGAACGACCCCAAGCGGCTCAGGTTCGCCACGGATTCGCTCTACTTCAAGAACGCCGAAGAGATGAGCCAGCTCTTCGGCCATGTTTCCGGCGCCCTGGCGAACACGGTTTCCATCGCCGAGTCCATCGAATTCGAGCTGGAAATGGGCCAGTTCAAATTCCCCCACTTCCCGCTGCCCGAAGGGTATGACAGCGCGGACGCCTACCTGCGCAAGCTGTCTTTCGACGGAATGGAGAAACGGTACGACACCGTCACCCCCGAGTTGAAGGCCCGCCTCGAATACGAACTGGGCGTCATCGGCCAGATGGGTTATCCGAGCTACTTCCTCATCGTCCTCGATATCGCCCGTTTCGCCGCCGAGCAGGGCATTCCGCTGATGACGCGGGGGTCCGGCCTGGGATGCATGGTGGCGTACGTGCTGGGCATTACGAACATCGACCCCATCGAGTACGGGCTGCTTTTCGAACGCTTCCTGAATCCCGAGCGCGTCAGCATGCCCGATATCGACCTCGACCTCGCGGACCGAGATCGCGACAAGGTCATCAACTACGTGGTGGAGAAATACGGCAAGAACAGCGTAGCCCAGATCATCACCTTCGGCACCATGGGGGCGAAGGCAGCGATCCGCGACGTGGGCCGCGTCCTGGGCATGTCCTACGGCGACGTGGACCGCGTGGCCAAGCTGGTACCCGGCGAACTGAAGATCACCCTCGACCGGGCCCTCGACCAGGTCCCGGAACTGAAGCAGATGGCCGACGGCGGAGGAACGGAAAGCCAACTGATTCAGTACGCGAAGACCCTTGAAGGCCTTGCGCGCCACGCGTCCGTGCACGCGGCGGGTGTGGTAATCACACCGGGCGATCTGACCGACTACGTGCCGCTGTACAAGCCGAGCAACAAGGATACGATCGTCACCCAGTATCCCGGCGAGCTCATGGAGGACATCGGCCTGCCCAAGATGGACTTCCTGGGGCTGCAGAACCTGTCGGTCATCCAGGACGCCCTCGCGATCATCAAGGACACGACGGGCGACGAGATCGAGCTGGACGACATCCCCCTGGACGACCCGAAGACCCTGGACCTGTTCCGCAGGGGCGAGACCACGGGGATCTTCCAGTTCCACAGCGGCTGGCTCCACGAATTCCTCCGGCGGCTCCGGCCGGACGGCGTCGACGACCTGATCGCCATGAACGCGCTCTGCCGGCCCGGCCCCCTGAACGGCGGGGTGGTGGACGACTACATCGACCGCAAGCACGGGCGCAAGGAGGTCACCTATCACCACGCCGTGATGGAAACGGCCCTGAAGGAGACGTACGGCCTCATAGTCTACCAGGAGCAGGCGATGCAGATCGCCCGCGACATGGCGGGTTACACCCTGGGCCGCGCCGATTTCCTCCGGAAGGCCATGGCCAAGAAGCAGCCTGAAGTCATGGCCGAGGAACGGCGTAATTTCGTCGACGGCGCCGTGGAGAACGGCATCGAGCAGCGCACTGCGGAAGAGGTCTTCGGCCTGATCGAGTATTTCGGCGGTTACGCCTTCAACAAGAGCCACTCAACCGGGTACGCGGTACTTGCCTTTCAGGAGGCCTATTTGAAGGTGCATTTTCCGTTGCCCTTCATGGCCGCGCTGTTGTCGAACACGATGTCCAATACCGAGGAAATCGTCGTACTGATCAACGAGTGCCGGAAGATGGGCATCGAGGTGTTGCCGCCCGACGTCAACAGAAGCGACAAGACTTTCGTCGTGGAAGGCCTCTCGATCCGGTTCGGACTGTGCGCGATCAAGAACGTGGGGCAGGCCGCGGTGGAATCCATCGTCGAGGCGAGGAAAGAGCATGGAACCTTCGAGGATGTATTCGGGCTCTGCGAGCACATCGATCTTCGGCTGGTCAACAAGCGGGTGCTTGAGTCTCTGATCCAGGCCGGCGCCTGCGACAGCCTCGAGGGGCATCGGGCGCAGTTCATGAACGTGCTCGATTCGGTCATCGAAGGCGCGCAGACTCGCCAGCAGGACCGGGAGAAGGGACAGACCTCCCTCTTCGACCTCGACGGCATGGGAGGCAGCGCAGGGCTGGAAGTTCACAAGCCCGTGCTGCCGATGGTCCCCCGGTGGGCGGCCAGCCAGGAACTGGGCTTCGAGAAGGAACTGCTCGGATTCTACGTGACGGGGCACCCGCTGAAGGAATACGAGGAAGACATCCGGGCGTTCACGACGGCGGAAATGCGGCGCCTCGAACAAGCCAACGGCCGGCAGGACGGCGTCGTGGTCGGCGGTATCGTGACCGAAATCAAGCCCATCGTGGACCGGAACGGCAAGACCATGGCCTTCGTCACGCTCGAAGACTTCTCCGGATCCGGCGAAGTCCTCGTCTTTTCGGAACCGTACGCCCTGTACCGCGATCTTGTGTCGATCGACGCGCTGATCCTCGTGAACGGTCACCTGTCTAAAAAGGAAGAGGACAACAAGGTCATCGCTTCCGAGATCATCGCGTTGACGGATGCCCGGGACCGGCTGGCAAGGTCCGTCGTGGTGTCCATGGAGTACGAACAGGTCGGGGATGAAAACCTCGCGTCGCTCAAGGACGTGCTGGAGACCTACCCGGGCAAATGCGACGTGGTGCTCGAAGTGTCGACGGCCGATCACGGCGAGATCGGCGTCAGGGCGGGGAATCATCTCCAGGTCAGACCCACGGACGAGCTGCTGAAGACGCTGCGGGAATCGACCGGCGCGAAACGCGTACGACTGGCCGGCGCGCCCGCGCACAGCGGCGAAAGCGGATGGAAACCGGTGGAGATGAACGGCCGGAAACGGAACGGCCGGAGCCGCTGGAATGGGAACGGGAACTAGGTGACAGGGGATGGAAATCAGGTAATGGCGTTGAGTAAACAGGTCTACGCGTAAGCAGAGAAGCCTTACCATACGGCGGAAGCTCACGTTACGGTGGGAGGATGTATGTCGATCAGAATCTTAACATCTGTTTTTGCCGCGCTGGTCTTTGCAGTCGGCCTCTGGACCGCGAGTTGTGGCGGCGGCGATTCACCGACCGCGCCGACACCTACCCCACCTACCCCGCCGCCTTCGCCGCCGCCCGCGCCGACGGTCTCCGTAGTCGAAATCAGCCCGAACATGGCGACGCTGGAGGCAGGCAGGACACAACGATTCGTCGCGACCGCCAAGGCTTCCGACGGCACCGTGATCAGCGGCGTCAATTTTGCCTGGTCGAGCAGTAATACCGCCGTGGCTACCGTCAACAACAACGGGGTTGCCACGGCCGTGGCCGCCGGAACGACCACCATCCGGGCAACTGGAAACGGCGTCTCGAGCGCGGCGGTGACGATTACGGTCACCGTGGCCGCCGTGGCAAACGTCACGGTCTCTCCTTCCTCGACCCAGGAGTTGATGATTGGAGAAACGGTCACCTTCACGGCAACGGCCCGGACGGCCGGTGGCGCTATTCGCGGTGATGTCGGTATCTCATGGGCGAGCAGCGACACCAGCGTAGTGACCATAACTTCCGCCGGTGTGGCCACCGCCGTCGGCGCTGGTATGGCCATGGTCCGCGCAACGGCGGACGGTATTACGAGTTCGCCGGTTACCATCAACGTGGCCGAACCCCCGCCGCCCGAGCCGGTGGTGGCCACCGTGACGGTGAGTCCGGCGGATGCGATGATCGAGGTGGGCGCGACGCAGCAGTTCGAGGCGATGGCCTTGAC
>VXRC01000041.1 GCA_009838645.1 Gemmatimonadota bacterium
CGTCAATAGCGCTGTGAGCCCTGTCAAGACGGCTGGCGAAGTCAGAAACCGCCAGCATAACTGCTCTGTCGGGCAACCCGAATAGGTTGCCTAGTCGTGCTATATTCTTTGGGCCGATGCTACCGATTCTCATGTTCTTAGCCCCCCCGATTCCCAGTGCCAGCGTCTGGTATTGCGGGTAGCAAGCGGTAGCGACAAGATCATAGCAGGGAGCGAGGCACAATCCGCTTTCTGTGTGCTCCATGGCGAAATTTTTTAGATGAGCGTCCGTATTTCCCGTGAGAATACAGGCCATCACCCGGCGAAACAGTGTATCACACTCTGCCCGCAGGCATATGTCTCCGTTTTGGATGATAAAATCGGCCATGTGCTCGTAGCAGGCCTCGTATTTGCCCTCCGAGCGATTACCAAGCAACTGGTTAAATTCCTCAAAGTGAGTTTTCCTGCCGTCTTCGGTCGTGTCGAATCGTTTGATGAATAGGGCCCTTTCGGAAACACCCTGAAGCGGTGCCAGAGTCATCTCCGCAATCATGTCTTTTTTGAGAAGGGCCGTGCACGCCTGCGTAGTGATGTACTCGAGTCCCAGAATATCGGGCAGCGTGGGGGATGGGAGCTTAGCTATGTAGGTTGCCCGCTCACTGCGCCCCACGGGGCGGAAAACTCGGCCTTCCTTTATTGCGCCCAGCTTGGGCTGAACCCCAGAAAGAGACGCTCTCGATGAAAGCGCAGCGATGTTTTCCGGGTCATTGTGGTCGATTTTAATGTCCCCGGCAGGATCTGGATCAATGATGCTTACGGCGCCGGATAGATCTGTGCCGAAGGCAAGAAGCAGGGGGAAACGGTCGTCCCTTCGGAGTCCGAGTGCGCGTGCTTGCACATCCTTTAGCCAGCCCTCAGCACATAGATTGTCAAAGAAGGGGTGCAACCCGTATTCACTTAAATGAGGCTCGGCCCTAAGAGGCAACGTGTAGGAAATGGCGGGCAAAGAGATTTGCAGATAGCTCTCGTCGTAGGTGAATACGCATCGGCCGCCTGCCTCCTGCGACAGAATGCCAGCGAAAGTGTACCCGTAGTATACTTTGGGGATTATATACGTGTGTACCCATGATTTGCGAGGTTTGGCTAACGCAGTTTGATCTTTCCAGGGGGCGTGTTCAGCAGTTTCTTTGCTAACGCCTCAGGAGAACCCAGCTGGATTGACCGCTGTACATCTGCATAATCCTTTGTTGGACGGCCACGCGGGACTGACGCTTTCTTGCTCTTGGTTGATCTCTTATTGGTTCGTTTCATGGCTATGCTGCTCTTGGTAATTGGGGAAGTCTATTGGCAAAGAAATCTTCTACGGTGTAAATCTGAATCGTTGGAACGTCCATGAATCGCCCTGTACTGGCAGCTGCGTTTCGCATTCCGTTGGTTACACGATCTTCAAAGCAAGTGAAGATTCCCATATCTGCACCGGCTTGCTGCCTTGCTCCGTTGAATGCTTGGACATGACCGGGATTCGTATGTCCGCCTTTCACTTGGGATACCATGTCAGCGAAGTACCCCTTACGCAATGGTATCCGGCCCCATCCATCTATACCACCGTCGCCCCGTTGCTTTTTATTGGCTTCCATCCCGGGAGCCAAAGATGCGGCCCATGTCTCAAAACGGAACGGATCAATACTTGCCATCTCATGGGCTTGGCTTACCGTCTTCGGCATTCCTATAAACTCTACATCACTCCAAACACTGTCAAAGCTCTCTCTGAACCGTTTTTCTATTACTTGACAGGCTTTTGTGCATATGTCAATTCCAATCCATTGACGATCCAATCCCTGTGCAGCTTCTAGTGTGGTACCACAACCGCAGAATGGGTCAAGTACGACACTGCTTCGCTCAATACTAGATGCCTTGATAATTCGCTGCAATAACTCTAACGGCTTTTGTGTTGGGTAGCCACAACTCTGGGCAGAATTACCCTTTACGGAGGCTATTCTCCACACATCTTCTGGTATCTTTCCCGTTGTGGCAGATTCTCCCCCAACATATTTACGGCCACCCAAGACCCTTGCTGTTTTGTAACGCTCTTTTGATGCGTCCAAGATAGGTATTCTAACAGCGTCAGCATTGAAGATATAGCCTTTTGTGCTATTCGTATATCTGAAAACGGTGTCGTGTTTACGGGCAAAATCTTTTTTTGGCCGTCCAGGTGTGTCTGGGTAAAACCAAACAATTTCATTACGAAACGATCCGCTACCGTTGGTAACGAAAATTGAGTTCATGAGTACCCGTAACAGATAGTTCATGGTAGGATCACAATGCAGGTAAATACTTCCTGTCGGTGTCAATACGCGAAAGCATTCCAACAGCCTATTTGCCATATATGACAAGTAGGCTAAGTCTGAACCCTCCCCGAGAATCGTTCTTAACCCCTCCATCGTTGGAGCCATATCATTGCGACTGGCTACTTCATGAAAATCGTCTACAGCTTCATGCCATTGCCACGTATCTTTGAACGCTACCCATTGAGCACCTCCCATATTCGCATTGTAAATCCGCTTTGAGTTGAACGGAGGATCCAAGTAAATCAAGTCCACAGACTTGTCAGGAATAAATTCCCGCATCACGTCCAGGCAATCCCCAAAATAGAGCCGGTTGGGCGTACTCATGATCTTGGCAGATCATCCAGTTGACCAGTGAGCATCTTGTAGGTAAGGCGTTTTCCGACCAAGCCTTTTGCTGTTTGCTCCATCTGGGTAACGGTGTCCAAGTGTCTGACATTATGGCGTCCCACAAACTCATCTACGTAACGCTGTAGGTGTTCGGGTGACATCTTGTGATATGTGCCATAATATCCACGCTTCAGCAACGACCAGAAGGATTCCATGCCGTTGATGTGTGCCATACCGTCTACGTACTCTTTGACTGAGTGCTTAACGGTTGCGTGGGCGGCTCTACGTAGAGCCTGATAGGCTTTCGCGTCGTCAGTGTAGGTTTGTGCTTCCTGACGCGAAGTGCTGTATACGAAGCCTGTGAGCGTCTGAGCGGTAGTATCTGATACTACTCGTGCCTGCACCTGCTTGGTGGTACGGTCTTTTGTACCTACTACGGCTGTTTTACCAACCGGACCGCGCCCAGCATTCAGTTTCTTATGGGCGTGTTTGTTCTTCTCTTTGCCACCTACGTAGGTTTCATCTACCTCAACGGGTCCAGTAAATTGCTCCAGTTCCACATCCCACGTTTTGCGAATCCTATGGGCTAAGTGCCACGCGGTTTTCTGCGTGATGTCCAGATCACGGTGTAGCTTCATGCTGGATACGCCTTTGATCCCAGTATCTATGATGTAAATGGCCAATGCCCATACTTGATAACTCAATTTGGAATCCTGCATGACCGTTCCCACACGTACACTGAACCGCTTACGGCAACCTTTTTCCCTGCACCGGTAAGGCATATGATGCTTGGCACCCGTCTGTACGTTCGTTGAGCCACAGTGGGGGCAGCACGGTTCATTGCCCCAGCGTTGTTTCGCAAACCACCTTTCTGCGGTTGCATCATCAGGAAACAACTTCATGAGTTTCATCCATGAGATTCCTTTGCGGTATGATTTACCGGGTCCTGTTCTACGCTTTTTCATTGTATTTACGTGTTGCTGTGTACCCAATATACGAAACAAGTTTGATATATGTTGCAATTTATGCAACAATTACATACCAATTTGCAACTGTTTTCGTAAATTCATGGGTACACACGTATATAATTCCCTATACTTTACCCCAAAGATTGGTTGCCATTGATTCAATCCGTCCGGTTAAATTGATACAGGACTAAGTTTGATAAAACATGATTTATCATTACAGAGAATAATACACT
>VXRC01000042.1:0-23265 GCA_009838645.1 Gemmatimonadota bacterium
GGACGGGCAGTCCGGCGAGTCCGACGACGTGTTCGCGGGCTCCATCGCGTTCAGGTGGGGGAAGCGTGGAGGGAAGGGCGCCCTGGAACCGATCGTGCACCCCGACCTGGTGGATCTGGTCGATCTCTTCGGTCTGGATCGCGAGATCGGAATCCTGGAGCGGAACACCCGCCAGTTCGTCCGGGGGATGCCCGCGAACAACGTGCTGATCTGGGGTGAGCGCGGAACCGGCAAGTCTTCGGTGGTGAAGGGCCTCCTGGCCCGGTTCGCCGGCGAGGGCCTGCGCATGATCGAAGTCCGCCGGCAGGACCTGACGGATCTGCCCGAGATCGTCGAACTCCTATGGGACCGGCCCGAGCGCTTCGTCCTGTTCTGCGACGACCTGTCCTTCATGGAGGGCGAATCCGTGTATCTCGAGCTCAAAGCGCTCCTTGAAGGCAGCCTTTCCGCCCGGCCCGACAACGTGCTCGTCTACGCCACGTCGAACCGCAGGCACCTGATGCCCGAGAAACTCGCCGACAACACGCTGCGGTTCAGTCCGGACGACGATGAAATCCATCCCCAGGAAACCGTGGAGGAGAAGATCTCGCTGAGCGACCGATTCGGCTTGTCCATCGGTTTCTACCGGATTACCCAGGACACCTATTTCCGGATCGTCCGCCATCTCGCCGATCAGCGCGGTCTCGACATGGACGCCGGATTGCTGAGACGGGAATCCCTCCGGTGGCTTCAGCGGGCCAGCGGCCGTTCCGGCCGGGTGGCGCGGCAGTTCGTGGACGACCTGGAGGGCCGGCTCAATCTGGGCGAATTACCGTAGATTCAGGGCCGGCTCAAACTGGGCGAATTACCGTAGATTCAGCACCGCCGCGATATTTTGCGAACCGTGTTTCTTTCCCGCTTGACACGTTGTTTCGCACCGCCTAATTATGTAGATTGGATTTTCTCGATAACCGCTTATTGAACCCGCGTGTAACCGGGTGCCCGGTTTGCGGCTATTTCGATTTCGCAGTCAACAGTTCGAAGGTAAACAGCAAAGGAGTGTGTCTTGCACGCATTCGATTACGCCACGCCTGAAAGCGTGGCCGATGCGGTCGTGATGCTCAGCGATCAAGGGAAAAACGCCTGTGTGCTCGCGGGCGGCACGGACCTGATCGTGCAGCTTCGGGAGAATCGCAGGCGTACCGATCTTGTGGTGGACGTCAAGAAAATCGCGGAGTTGAATGCGTTGTCCTACGACGCCGCGACCGGCCTTACGGTCGGGGCGGCCGTGCCCTGCTACCGGATCTACGGGGACGCGGAAATCGCCGCGGCCTATCCGGGACTCATGGACGCGGCCAGACTGGTGGGCGGCACGGGGATCCAGGGCAGGGCCAGCCTGGGCGGGAACCTGTGCAACGCCTCCCCGGCGGGCGATACGATTCCCCCCATGATCGTCCTTTCCGGCGAGGCGGAAATCGCCGGTCCGAACGGAACGCGGAAAGTGGCCGTGGAAGACTTCTGCACGGCGCCCGGCCGCACCGTGCTGGAAGACGGCGAGTTCCTGGTGTCGCTCCATTTTCCTGCACCGCAGCCGAATTCCGGAGCCTTCTACCGGCGCTTCATCCCCCGCAACGAGATGGACATCGCCGTGGTCGGCGTTGGCGCGTCCGTCGTGCTCAGCGCGGACAAGTCCTCATTCGTGTCGGCGCGCATTGCCGTCGGCGCCGTGGCCCCAACACCCCTTTTCGTTCGGGAGGCCGGGGACGCCCTGTCCGGAGCGCCCGTATCCGACGAAGCGATCCGCCGGGCGGCCGACATAGCCCGCGACGCAGCCCGGCCCATCAGCGACATGCGGGGCACCGCCGAATACCGCAAGCATCTGACCAGCGTATTGACGCGCCGGGTTGTGGAAGGCGCGGTTCAACGAGCCAAGGAGTAGCCGTCGATGTCGAAAAAAGTACACGTACAGACCACCATAAACGGAGAAGCGGTCGATTTCCTCTGCGAACCGCGCAACAGCCTGCTCGAAGTGCTCCGCGACGACCTGGATCTCACCGGCGCCAAGGAAGGGTGCAACAACGGCAACTGCGGTGCGTGCAACGTGATCATGGACGGCAGGCTGGTCAATTCCTGCTGCGTGCTGGGCGTCGAAGCCGACGGATGCGAAATCACGACCATCGAAGGCATCGGGTCCGCCGCCAACCTCCATCCCCTGCAGCAGAAGTTCCTTGAGCACGCGGCGCTTCAGTGCGGAATCTGCACACCCGGATTCATCGTTTCCGCCAAGGCGCTGCTGGACGAGAATCCGAACCCCAGCGAAGACGAAGTGCGCTACTGGCTGGCCGGCAACCTGTGCCGCTGCACGGGGTACGACAAGATCGTTCGCGCGGTCCTGGACGCCAGGAACGGCGCCTGATCAGCGTGTCCATGAACAGGATATGGGAACGAGACAAGAAATGATCAACTGAAATGACTTAACGGAGGGAACAGACGTGTCACAAAACGGACATAAGGTCATCGGCACACGTCCGATTCGCCACGACGGGGTGGACAAGGTCACCGGCCGGGCGATCTACGGCGCCGATATCCAGCTGACGGGACTGCTGCACGGCGCCATCAAGCGCAGCCCCCATCCCCACGCGCGGATCAAGAACATCGACACCAGCCGCGCGGAGGCCCATCCTGGAGTGCGGGCCGTCGTCACCGCCCACGACCTTCCGCAGATCGCGGACAAGCTCGCCGACCTGGGCGAGGCGATCGTCAACCTGCGGGACGCCAGCAACAACGTGCTGGCCTACGGCAAGGTCCTCTACAAGGGCCACGCCGTCGCCGGCGTGGCCGCCATCAACCTGCACGTGGCGCAGGAGGCAGTGGAGTTGATCGACGTGGAATACGAAGCGCTGCCCCACGTCACGGGCGTGCTGGAGGCCATGGAGGACGGCGCGCCGATCCTGCACGAGGACATGAAAACCACGTCCATGGGCGAAGAGACGGACAAGGTCAGCAACGTCGCCAACCACTTCCAGCACAAGATGGGCGAACCGGACGATGGTTTCGCGGAAGCCGACGTGGTGATCGAGCGGGAGTTCACGACGCAGACCGTCCACCAGGGCTACATCGAGACCCATAACGCCACGGCGCACTGGAACGAAGAGGGTCAGCTCACGATCTGGACGAGCACGCAGGGCGCTTTCTCGGTGCGGGACCAGATGGCCGAAATCCTCCAGATGCCCGTTTCGAAGGTCAAGATCGTGCCTCTGGAGATCGGCGGTGGTTTCGGCGGCAAGATCTCCGTCTACCTGGATCCGGTCGCGGCGCTGCTGTCGAAGACGACCGGTCACCCGGTCAAGATGACGATGACCCGCGACGAGGTCTTCGAGGGAACGGGACCGACGCCGGGCTCCTACCTGAAGGTCAAGATGGGCGCCACCAACGACGGCCGGCTCACGGCCGCCACGGCCTACATGGCTTACGAGGCTGGCGCTTATCCCGGTTCGCCGGTCGGCGCGGGCGCGGGCTGCATCTTCACGCCCTACGACATACCCAACGTCCAGATCGACGGGTACGACGTGTGCGTGAACAAGCCCAAGACGAACGCCTACCGTGCGCCGGGCGCCACCAACGCGGCCTATGCCGCAGAAACCGTCGTGGACGAGATCAGCGAAAAGCTCGGTGTGGACCCGCTCGAGTTCCGGGTGAAGAACGGCGCGAAGGAAGGCACCCGCCGGGCCGACGGTCCCGTGCATCCGCGCGTCGGCTGCATCGAGACCACGGAGGCCGCACTCAACAGCGAACACTACCGGTCTTCCCTCGCGAAGTCGGTGAACGGCAAGGTCCGCGGCCGGGGCGTCGCCTCGGGTTACTGGTTCAACTTCAACGGCGGCCGGTCGGCCATTTCCGTCAGCATCAATCCCGACGGCACCATCAACATGCTCGAGGGTTCCACGGACATCGGCGGCACGCGGGCCTCCATCGCCATGCAGCTGGCCGAAACCATCGGCCTCGAGGCCACCGATATCAAGCCTTACGTCGTGGATACGGACTCGATCGGTTACACCGACGTGACCGGCGGCAGCCGCACGACCTTCGGAACGGGCTACGCCGCCCACGCCACGGGACAGGCGCTCATCCGTGAGATGAAGGAAAGGGCGTCCAAGCTCTGGGACGTCCCCGCCGATGCCATCGACTTCGAGGACGGGGTCTTTTCCTACCGGGATGACGCGGAGAAGCGGGGCAGTTTCAAGGAGCTGGCCAGCCAGGCCGGAGATGCCGGCGGTCCCGTGGTCGCCCAGGTGAGCACGAATCCCGACGGCAGCGGGGGCGGTGCATTCGCCACCCACGTCGTGGACGTGGAGATCGACCGGGAAACGGGCAAGGTGGATATACTCCGGTATACCGCGGTCCAGGACGCCGGTACGGCCATTCACCCGAGCTACGTGGAAGGCCAGATGCAGGGCGGCGTGGTGCAGGGCATCGGCTGGGGACTGAACGAGGAGTACATCTACAACGACGACGGTTCCATGACCAACGCCAGTTTCCTGGACTACCGCATGCCCACGACCCTCGACCTGCCCATGATCGAGACCATCATCGTGGAAGTGCCCAACGAATCCCATCCCTACGGCGTCCGTGGCGTCGGCGAAGTACCGATCGTACCGCCGCCGGCCGCCCTCGCCAACGCCATTTACGACGCCACGGGCGTGAGGCTGCGCGACCTGCCCATGTCACCGCCCCGGGTCCAGAAGGCCCTGGCGGAGAACGGCGGGTAGGCGCGGAGTAGGGAAGCGTTAATGAAGCGTAGACGCTGAAGCGTAGACGTTGTAGCGAGAGGCAAAGGGCGGGGATGGATGCTCCCGCCCTTTTGCTTTACTTGAAGGCCTTGCCAGATCCCGGGTTGTCTGAGTGCGCAGGACATTTGGAAAAGCGCATAGCAACGAAAGCTGATCCATGGCAATCATCTACATCCCGTCCCTCATGCGCGATCTGACCGGCGGCAAGGAGATCATCCACGTCGAAGGGGCCGACATGCGCCAGATCATTGCCAACCTGGAGACGGCCTACCCGGGTTTTAAGCAGAGACTGCTGGAAGAAGGGACGCAGCGCATCAAGCCCAATATCGCGGTCATGATCGATGGCCGGAACGCCCGCCGCATCCTGCTCGACAAGGTGAACGAGAAAAGCGAGATCCACTTCCTGCCCGCGATCAGCGGAGGAGTTTAAGGGGAGTTGAGGAGGAATTACAGCTTCCGATTCAGCTTGAGCAGGTGATCGACGGTCAGGACCTTGTTGGCCGCGGAACCCCGTTGGCCGGCCGACTTCCGATTCGCCGGTTTCTTTCTCCGGTTCTTACGTGAGACCACCTTCCCGGACGCTTCCGTCTTCCCGGACGCTTCCGTCTTAGGTGTCCCGTCCGCATTCACGGATGCTTCCGCCTGCCCTTCTGTACGGGTGTGTTCCGCCGCCTTCACATTTCCGCCGTCGGTCCGCCCATCCTGCCGGCGCTTCGATGGCCGGCGTCTTCGCCGGCGCTCGGGCTTCCCGTTGCCCCGTTCCTTGCCCTCCCGCATCGACAGCGAGATCCGGTTTCGTTCATGGTCCACGCCGAGTACCCGCACCTCGACCAGTTGCCCGACCTTGACGGCTTCGCCGGCATGCTTGACGTACCGGTCCACGAGTTGACTGATGTGCACGAGCCCATCGAGGTGGACCCCGACGTCCACGAAGGCGCCGAAGTTCGTGACGTTGGTCACGACGCCGTTGAGCCGCATCCCTTCCTTGACTTCATCGATGCTGTGGACCCCTTCGGTGTACTGGACGGGCTTGAACTCCTCGCGGGGATCGCGCCCGGGGCGCGCCAGTTCTTCCAGGATATCTTCGAGGGTGGGCAGGCCTACGGTCTCATTTACGTAGGTATCGAGCTCGATGCGGCCGCGGACCGCTGAGTCGTCCATGAGCTCCTTGACGCTGCAACTTTGATCGGAAGCCATACGATCCACGATTTCGTAGCTTTCGGGATGCACGGCACTGGCGTCCAGGGGGTTCTCGCCGTTCCCGATTCTCAGGAAACCCGCCGCCTGCTCGAAGGCCCGCGGGCCGAGATTCGGCACCTGCTGCAAATCCGTCCTCGAGACGAAGGGACCCGCTTTCTCCCGGTGGGCCACGATGTGTTTCGCCAGCGCGGGTCCGATGCCGGATACGTAGGAGAGGAGTTGAGCGCTCGCCGTGTTCACTTCGACGCCGACATTGTTCACGCAACTCGTCACCACGTCGTCCAGGCTCTTCTTCAGCGATGACTGGTCGACGTCGTGCTGGTACTGCCCGACACCGATGGACTTGGGATCGATCTTGACCAGCTCGGCCAGGGGATCCATGAGCCGGCGGCCGATGGAAATCGCCCCGCGTACCGTGACGTCGAGCCGCGGGAATTCCTGCCGGGCCTCGGACGACGCCGAGTAGACCGAAGCGCCGCTTTCGTTCACGAGCACGATGGACGGATCCCCTTCAAGCTCGATCGTACGGAGGAACTGGGTGGTCTCCCGGCCGGCCGTCCCGTTGCCCACGGCGATGGCATCGAAATCGTACTGCTCGTGCAGGGACCGCACGATCCGTGCCGCCCTTTCCTTCTTCTTGTCCCCGGAATGGGGAAAGATGCTGGCCCGGTCCATCAGTTTGCCCTGCTCGTCGAGGCACACGACCTTGCAACCCGTGCGGAAACCGGGGTCGACCGCCATGATGCGGCGGCGGCCCAGGGGAGGCGCCATCAGCAGCTCCCGCAGGTTCCGCGCGAAAACGAGGGTCGCCTCCTGCTCGGCCTTCTGCCGGACAAGGGATCTCAACTCCGTTTCGAGGGAGAGCGAGAGCAGGCGGCGATAGCCGTCGGTCACGGCCAGGCGGACCTGTTCGGATGCGGGGCCTTCTCCCTTGACGAAAAGCTCCTCGAGTCGCGCGATCGCCTCGCCTTCCGGCGGAGCGATGGTCATGCGCAGGACATCTTCTTTCTCACCGCGCCGCATGGCGAGCACGCGGTGGGAAGGCGCTTTCACCGCCGGCTCGGACCAGTCGAAATAGTCCCGGAACTTGATCCCCGAAGATTCCTTCTCCGCGACCACCGTGGACCGGATGTCCGCCTTTTCGTGGAAAAGCCGGCGCAGGGCCGACCTTGCCGTCGTATCTTCATTGATCCATTCGGCGATGATGTCACGCGCGCCGGCGAGGGCGTCCTCTGCGGTCTCGACTTTCTTTTCCGGATCGACGTAATCCGCGGTTTCGGATTCCAGATCCATTTCCTCCTGTCCGAAGATGCGCTCCGCCAGGGGTTCCAGGCCCCTTTCCCGGGCCGCCGTAGCCCGCGTGCGCCGCTTCGGCCGGTAGGGGAGGTAGGTATCTTCCAGTGCGGTCAGGGTTTCCGCGGCGCGTATCTTCGATTCCAGCTCGTCCGTGAGCAGGGCGCGGTCCTTCAGGGAGGCGAGGATCGAGGTCCGGCGTTTCTCCAGTTCCCGGAGCTGGCCGATCCGGTCGCGAATCGCCGAAACGGCCACCTCGTCGAGCGAACCGGTCCTTTCCTTGCGGTAACGCGCGATGAAGGGAACCGTGGCCTCTTCGTCCAGCAGACGCGCGACGGCTTCCACCTGCTCGGGCCGGATCCCCAGTTCACCGGATATCTTCGTGATGTGTGTGTCGTTACTCATGTAAAATCGTGGCCTCGTCTGTCCTCAACTCGTTAGTCCTCGCCTGGTTTATCCTCACCTGGACTCGCGGCCCAACGTCACATACCGGTCACGCGTCCAGGATCTCCCTCAGCCGCTGGGCTACCCGTTCCGGTTCGCCCGCCTTCAGGCAGACCGGACCGAAGAGCACGATCCCTTCCGAGACTCGCCCGGTATTGGCCTGGATGGGAGGATCGCCCCCCTGCAGTGCGAGGACCACGTCAAGGGCGGTCTTGCCCGCCACGGACTCGTCCAGTTTCAGCACGGCCACCGGCACTTCACTGGGCCTGCTGTCGGTATCGATCGTAAACCGGCCTCCGGGAATGTCCCCGGCGGCGGTCACGAGTTCGTCTATGCGGTCCCGCCACGCCGCGGCGCGCGCTTCCAGGTATTCACCGGCAAAGCGCTCGAGCGCGGTCAGCAGGCCCACGATCTGTTCCTTGCCGACCTTGCAGGGTCTCCCGATGCCGTGATGAGGCGCGCCGGGCAGGATCGACTTGTCGATGAGGGATTCCGGCGGATTCCACTGCGGCTTCAGTACGTCCATGTCCAGGTGTTGAAGCGCTACGCACATGATGAGGTCCCGGCGTCCGCAGAGGATGCCGGAACCCTGAGGACCGCCGATGGCCTTTCCGCCGCTGAAGGCCACGAGGTCGGCTCCCTGCGATATGAATGTCTGCAGGTTCGACCGTGGCGGCAACTGCCCGGCGGCGTCGACCATCACCGGTACGCCGTGGGCGTGGGCGACTTCGACGACTTCTTCCAGGGACGGCAGGGAACGGGGATTGGCGACGTAGCACACGGCCGCCGTGCGCTCGGTGATGGCGTCGGCGATCTCCCACGCTTCGGTGTCCCGCACGCCGGCCCCGCTGTACCGGTCCGCGATCCCCACTTCCACGAGCTTTACGCCGACCGACCGGATCGCGTGGTCGTAGAAATTCCGCTGGCTGCGGGACATGATGACTTCGTTCTTCATGCCCTCCGTGTCCGGCAGCCGGTTCATCTTGCCGGGGTCCGGACCGGTGACGCATGCCGCTGTGCCCAGGAGGAGTCCCGCGGCCGCGCCGGAAGTGACGTATCCCGCTTCCGCCCCGGTGATCTCCGCTATAACCTCGCTCGCACGGGCCTGGAGTTCGGCGATGTCGACGCAGTACTGCGACGCCTCGTGCATGGCGTCGGCGACTTCGGGATCCATGATGCCGCCGCTGAGCCGGGTGGACGGACCCGAAGCGTTGATGATCGGCCGTACGCCGATGCGTTCGTAGATGTTGGGCATGCAGTACCCTGGCATGATTCGAAGGATGGTGTTTCGAAAGCGCCACTAATCCTATTACATCGGTCCCGGGTTTGCAACCTGTTTTTTCCGGGCGAGGGCCGGGGCGTTCCGATCTGCCAGTTATGAATTGACTTGGCCCGTCGATAGAGGTACTTTAAACGAGCGGAAATACCATCGCGGCACGGCGCCGAAACCCATGCCGATCCAAAAACTTTCCAGACTGCAAGCCAATGGCCCACAAAGACTTAAACTCGTTCGTCGACCTGCTTAGGGAAGAAGGTGAGTTAAAGGAAATCACCGTGGAGATCGATCCCGAGCTGGAGATCAGCGCCATCGCGGACCGCGTGGTCAAGCAGAACGGGCCGGCATTGCTCTTCACCAACGTAAAGGGCCATTCCGGCATACCGGTGCTCATCAATACCTTCGGGTCGAAACGCCGCATGGAGCTGGCCCTGGGTACAGGGGACCTGGACGACATAGCGGCCGAAATCGCCGACCTGATCAATCCCCAGGTGCCCGCCTCCCTTGCGGGTAAACTGCAGCTTCTGCCCCGGCTTGCCCGGTTGAAGGATACCCAGAGCAGGACCGTGCGCAACGGCCCCTGTCAGGATTTAGTCGAGACGGACACGGCGTCTCTCGATAGCATTCCGGTCATCAAGTGCTGGCCCGGCGACGGCGGAAGGTACATCACCTTTCCCCAGGTCATCACGAAACACCCCGTGAAGGACACGCGAAACGTGGGCATGTACCGGCTTCAGGTCTTTGACGAGAAATCCCTCGGGCTTCACTGGCAACGGCACAAGGGCGGCGCCCATCACTACCGCGTCGCGGAAGAGATGGGCGAGCGGCTGGAAGTCGCCATCGTGCTCGGACCCGGTCCGGAAACCATGTACGCCGCGACGGCGCCCCTGCCCGACGAAATCGATGAGTACATGCTGGCCGGATTCCTTCGCAGGCAACCGGTCCAGCTGGTGAAGTGCCGGACGGTGGACCTGGAGGTGCCGGCCAACGCCCAGATCGTCCTGGAGGGGTACGCCGAACCTCATGAACGGCGTGTGGAGGGGCCCTTTGGAGATCACCAGGGTTACTACTCGCTGCCCGACGAGTACCCCGTGTTCCATCTCACCGCCATCACGCGGAGAAAAGACGCCATCTACCCGACGACCATCGTCGGACCGCCGCCGCAGGAAGACGGGTGGCTCGGGAAGGCCACCGAACGCATCTTTCTCCCGCTGCTGAAGACCACCCTGCCGGAAATCGTGGACATCGACCTGCCCGTCGAAGGCATCTTCCACAACCTGGCCATCGTATCCATCGACAAGCGCTACCCGGGCCACGCCCGTAAGGTGATGCACGCCCTCTGGGGCCTGGGCCAGATGATGTTCACCAAGGTGATCATTGTTGTGGACAGGGACGTGGACGTGCATAATTTGCGGGAGGTCGCGTGGCGGGTAGGCGTCGCCATCGATCCGAAGCGGGACCTGCTGATCAGCGAGGGTCCCTGCGATGTCCTGGATTTCGCCGCGCAGACCGCCGACGTGAGCGGCAAACTGGGTATCGACGCTACCGAGAAATGGCCGGACGAGGGATTCGAGCGGGGGTGGCCGGAAATCCTGCGCATGCCGGAAGAGGTCGACCGGCGCATCGACAAGCTCTGGCCGGAACTGGATTTGTAATTTGACCAGCCTTGAGTCAGACCGCCCTGAACCTGTCCACGCGCACTTGGGTGGAAGGCGCAGGCTGGCCTTGCGGAATAGTTCAAGTCTCGGTATATTTGCTTTTCATCCTAAATCAAGCACAACATTCCTGAATCGGAGTCTGCCGGGTCTGCCCGCGCTACGGTGCGCCGGTGCGATCCTGTGGGCATCACGGCATCAACGGAGGGCGCACATGTTTTACGTTGTCTCTGCGACGCACAAGGCGGAAATGGCACAGGAAAGGCTTCGACTGCAGGAAGCATTCGCCGCCTACCTTCACGACCCTACTCATCATCCCGACGTGACCATACATCATGGCGGGCAAACACTCAGCGAGAGTGACCGCTCCGTCACCGGTTTTGTCCTTGTGCTCGAGGCTCCTTCTATCGAGGTGGCAACGGCATTCGTCGCCGGCAGTCCCTATGCCGAGGCGGGCACCTTCGCCGAGTCAGATGTCCACCCGTGGAACTGGCTGACGGGACGGCCTGGCTGAGCGTGTTGCCGGACCGGCCAACCCGGTCGCGTCCGGTCGCGTCAGGACGCGACCGTTGGACTGATGTTTCTGCATGACATTGGATCACAGGATGTGCGTATACCGGCCAGGGGAGTCTCGTGAGCAGCCGTGAAGGGCAAAGCGCTTCTGGCGTTCAATACGAACCCGACGAACATCCTCCGGCGCTTGTGTCGCTGGGCAGCGGCCTGCAACTGGTCGTTCTCGGCATTACTAGCATCATCTTCATCCCCACGATCATCATACGGGCCAGCGGCGGAACCGAGGCGTACCTGTCCTGGGCCGTATTCGGCGCCGTCGCCGTCAGTGGGGTCTGCACGGCGCTGCAAGCCGCCAGGTTCAGCCGGGTCGGTGCGGGATACCTGCTCTTCATGGGTCCCGCCGGAGCCTTTATCGGGGTCTGCGTCAGCGCCCTCGTCGAAGGCGGTCCGGCGCTCCTCGCCACCCTCGTCGTCGCATCGTCACTCGTCCCCATCGTGATATCGATGCGACTGGCCCTTTTCAGGCGGCTTCTCACACCGACCATCGTCGGCACTGTGAACATGCTGATCCCGGCGACTGTGCTGCCGGTCGTATTCAGCCGCCTGGCCGACGCGCCGCAGGACGCGGCGCTCAGTGCACCGCTCACCGCGGTAGCGACGGGTCTGGTCATCGGCGGCATCTCCCTCACGGCAGGGGCAACGCTGCGGTTGTGGGCCCCGCTCATCGGGGTGATCGTGGGTTCGGTCATCGGCGGATCGATGGGTCTCTATGACTTTGGCCTGATCGCCCGTGCTCCGTGGTTCGGTTTGCCGCAGGGCGGTTGGCCGGGTTTCGGTTTCGACCTCGGGCCGGCCTTCGTGAGTCTTCTGCCTGCCTTCGCTTTCGTGGCCCTCATCGGCGCTATCCAGACGATAACCGGTGCCGTCGCCATCCAGCGCGTGTCGTGGCGCAGGCCAAGGGCCGTGGACTACCGGGCCGTGGAGGGTGCGGTGACGGCGGACGGAATCGGCAAACTGCTGTCAGGCATCGCCGGGATCGTGCCGACGCAGACCATTGGCGTCAGCGTCCCGACCGTTGAGCTCACGGGGGTCGCGGCCCGCCGCGTGGGCATCATTGCCGCCGGCGTGCTGATCGTGCTGGCGTTCCTGCCCAAGTTCCTCGCCATGATCCTGGCTATTCCAAGCGCGGTTGTGGTCGCCTATCTGACCGTCGTGCTGGCGTTGACCTTCGTCCGAGGGATGACCGAGGTGGTGCAGGGAGGGATCGACCATCGCAAGGCACTGATCGCGGGCGTCGCCTTCTGGGTCGGTGTCGGCTGCCAGAACGACCTTCTGTTCCCCGAGGTGCTCGAGGAACTGGGGGGCGGCCTGCTGGCGAACGGCATAACGGCCGGCGGGATCATGGCGATCCTCATGACCCTGTTTCTGGAAGCGACGGCCCCGCGCAGCAGCCGGATCGAAGTGGAGCTCGACCTTTCCGTGCTGCCGAAGATCAGGACGTTCCTCGAAGCGTTCGCATCCCGCAACGGCTGGGGACCGGAGATGGTCGGCCGTCTCGACGCCGCCAGCGAGGAGACCTTGCTGACGCTGATCGAGCAGGACGAGAGCCGGGAGAGCAGCGAGCGGCGGCGCCTGCTCCTGAAGGCGCGCAGGGAAAGCGGCGGCGCCGTCCTCGAGTTCATAGCCGCGGCGGGTGAGGAGAACGTTCAGGACCGGATCGGGTTGTTGGCGGACCGGCCCGACGACGTGCTGGTGGAGCGGGAAGTCTCGCTTCGGCTGTTGCGGCATATCGCTTCCTCCGTCCGCCACCAGCAATTCCACGACACGGATATCGTTACCGTCCACGTGAAAGTACCCAAGCCGGACGGGAACCAGTCGAGCACAACATGAGACGTGAAGGATGAAACGCGAAAAAACGCACGAAGCGGAAGGCGCCGGCGTGCTGGGAGAAACCGGCGTTCCGGGAGAAACCGGCGTTCCGGGAGAAGCCGGCGTTCCGGGAGAAGCCGGCGTTCCGGGAGAAGCCGCGGCGCCCGTCAGTCCACCGTCACATGAAGCAGAATTCGAACGGGCCTGGACCGACCCGGACAACACCCGGATCGAGCTGGATCCGGTCGACATCAACCGGACGCTGGCCCGATATTACCTCGCGACCAAGCCGCTCAGGTTTACCCGGACCATGCTGTGGGACATGGAGGTGAAGAAGGCGTTCCGGCCCGACCTTTATATTCCTTCTGTGGTAACGAGAGGCAGTTCCCATTTTTGGAACCGGCAGGCATTGGCCGGTGGAGCAGAATCCTTCGTGCGATGCTCGCGGCAGCGCCTCTGGCTTGTGCCGTCGGAGCACGGGTTGGTCCTCGAACGCGTCTTCCTTAACCCCGGGCGGCAGCGCGTCACATTCATCGGCACGGCGGAACTGCCCGGCAGGGATGGGAATCCGCTTCGAGCAGGCGAGGGACAGCCGCTCTTTCACGTTGAGCATTCCGTCGATGGCAGTGAATTGCACCCACTGAACCTGTGGCGCATCGTTTTCCTCACCGACGGGCCAAGACAGCAACTGATCGAACGGTTCACGCTGGCGAAGAACGTCCGGCTGCGCGAGTTCGTCGAAATCTACATCCGCAGGGACTTGAAGATCGCGTTGAACCGGAGGGAGCTTCCCGGATGAAGATCCTAGACATCCGCCACGTGGGGTTGCTGTCACCCGCGACCGCGACCCATGCGAAGTTCTACCTCGAGGCCTGGGGACTCGGCTCGGCCGGCGAGGACCGGCACGCGCGGTATTTCCGCGGAGCGTCGACCGAGCATCACATTCTCAGTCTGCATGCGGCGAAGCGGCGTGGGCTGCACCACCTGGCCTTCAGCGTTGACGAATGCGAGGCGGTCGACGGGGCGGCAACCGAGCTCGAACGCCGGGGAATCACCATCGTGGCCCCTCCGGGCGTCCTGGACAAACCTGGCGGCGGGTACGGACTGCGATTCCTGGACCCGGAAAACCGCTGCATCGAACTGTCGGCCGGCGTGGCCCGACACGCGAACGGCGGGGCCGATGCGAACGGCGGATCCGATGCGAACGGCGGGTCCGGCGAGCACGATGGGCCCCACCGGTTGTGCCACGTGGGTCTCAACACGCCGCGATTCGAGCAGACCGTGGCGTTCTATACCGATGTGCTCGGATTCCGGGTCTCGGACAGGATCGAGGACCAGATGGTCTTCCTGCGATGCGGCCGGAGACATCACGTCGTCGTGTTCACTCGCGCGGATCACGCATCGGTCAACCACGTCGCGTTCGCGATGTCCGGCGTGGACGCCTTGATGAGAAGGGTCTCCAACCTTCGTGACCGGGGGCAAGAACCCACCTGGGGGCCGGGACGTCACGGCCCTGGCAACAACATCTTCTGCTACTACGGGGACCCGGCCGGATTCGTGAACGAATGCTCCAGCGACCTGGCGTATATCGAAGACGAAGCGACGCACGAACCTGCAGTGTGGCGGCGGGTGCCGGAAACCCTGGATTACTGGGGTACGGCAGGGGCGCCCGGACCCGGCGTTCGGAAGGCTATGGCCGGCGACCCGGATCCCGGCTGGACCGCGCAGGGCCTCGTCGAGGAATGACAGTGAGATGGCCGAGGTGATTCTTATTGTGGAAAGGGACCCGGAAGTGCATTATATGAGGGAAGCGTGTGGCGGGTCGGCGTCTGCAGAGGACGCCCGCCGGTTGAAACTGAACGACTGGTTTTGAGGAGACGGTTTTGTTCGAAGCATTGATCGCCGCGGCGGGACTGGAAGACATCCACGAAAAGGTCGCAGCGGGCGAGCGGCTCTCGGCCGACGACGGGAGAAGGCTGTACCGGAACGGGAACCTGCCCGCTATCGGTTACCTGGCCAACCTGGTGCGCGAACGCATGCACGGCGACCGGGTTTACTTCGTGCGCAACCAGCACCTGAACTACACCAACATATGCAACAAGAGCTGCCTGTTCTGTTCTTTTTACGCCCTGCCTAAAGACCCCGAGGGCTACGTGCTTTCGCCCGACGACATCAGGGCGAGGATGGAGACCTACGCTGACATTCCCATCTCCGAAATCCACATGGTAGGGGGCGTGAACCCGAAGCTGCCCTACGCCTATTACCTGGACATCGTCCGGGTGATCAAGGAAGTCCGGCCCGGGGTGTCCCTCAAGGCCTACACCATGATCGAACTCGAGCAGATCCGGCGCATCGGCAGGAAGTCCATGGCCGAGACCCTGGTGGACCTGAAAGAAGCCGGGGTGGACGCGCTGCCCGGCGGCGGGGCCGAGGTCTTCAGCGAACGGGTCCACGAGGAACTCTTCCAGGCCAAGTCGGATTCGGACAAGTGGCTCGAGACCGCGCGCGTCGCCCACGAGGTGGGCCTGCCGTCGAACGCCACCATGCTGTACGGTCACGTGGAACAGACGGAGGAGAAGGTCTACCACCTAATGAAACTGCGTGAACTGCAGGACGAGACGAACGGCCTGCTGGCCTTCATCCCCCTGTCGTGGCACCCTGAACGTACAGCGATCGAACACCTGCCGGGACCCACCGGCCAGATGGATCTCCGGGAGATCGCAGTGGCCCGGCTCATGCTGGACAACGTGCCCCACATCAAGTCGTTCTGGATCATGAACACCCCGGCGGTGACGCAAGTGTCGCTGTGGTACGGGGCGGACGATATGGACGGCAGCGTCCTGGAATACGAAATCACCCGGAACCCGGTCACCGACCGCATGCAAGCCCTGACCCACACCCAGATGCTCGATATGATCAGCGAGTCGGGGCGGCAGCCCGTCGAACGCGACGCGCTTTACCATATCGTCGACCAGCCTGAAACGATCCGTCCGGCCTATATGGAGACCGCCAACGGGCAGGCGGCTAACGAAGCGAAGACCAACGGGGCGACGGCCGCCGTGGCACCGAGCCCGGGATAGTCCACATGATCACCGATATCGCTGAAAAAGTCCTGTCCGGAACGCGGCTCACCGCCGAGGACGGGAGTCGACTGTTCCAGCACCCGAACGTCACCGAGCTGGGCATGCTCGCCGATCACGTCAGGCGGACCAGGCACCCGGAACCGGTGGTGACCTACAATATCGGCCGGAACATCAACTACACCAACGTCTGCTGGGTGCGGTGCAAGTTCTGCGCCTTCTACCGTCCCCCGGGCGACGGCGAAGGTTACACGCTGCCGGACGAGGAGATCTTTGCAAAGGTCGAGGAACTGATCAGCGTCGGCGGAGATACGCCGGATTCCTGTGAAATCCTCATGCAGGGCGGTTTGAACCCGAAGCTGAAGATCGACTACTACGAAATGCTCTTCTCGGAAATCACCCGGCGCTATCCCGCGGCCTATCTTCATTCGTTGTCCGTGGCGGAAATCGTCTATCTCGCCCATATCTCGAGAATCACGGTCGAGGAAGCGCTGATCCGCCTGCGCGCGGCCGGACTGAAGTCCCTCCCGGGCGCCGGCGCCGAGATCCTGGACACCGAGGTGCGCGACGCCATCGCCTTCCGCAAGGAAACGGTGCAGGAATGGCTGGACGTCCACAGCCTCGCCCACCGCCTCGGCATGAAGTCGACGGCCACCATGATGTTCGGATCGGTGGAAACCGTCGAACACCGGTTGAAGCACCTTCTGCGGGTCCGCGAAGTGCAGGACGAGTCCCTGGCTCGCCACGACGGTTACTTCACGGCCTTCATCGCTTGGAGCTTCCAGCCGGAGGGCACGGAACTGCCGGACACGCGAAAGGCGACCGGGTACGACTACCTGCGCACCGTGGCGATCGCCCGGCTCATGCTGGACAATATCGAGAACGTCCAGGCGTCCTATGTGACCCAGGGGCCCAAGATCGCGCAGATCGCCCTGGGTTACGGCGTGAACGATTTTGGCAGCACGATGATGGAAGAGAACGTCATCAGCGCCGGAGGCACGAGTTTCGTGATGCCTACGGATGAGATCGAACGCCTTATCAGCGACGCGGGGTTCACGCCGCGACGACGGAACACGCGATACGAGTACGTGGGAAACGGCACGCCGGAAAAGCACGAAGCCACCGCGTGATTTCGCGGGAAGCGGTGACGGATACAACCGGCAGCGACTTCCGACGGCAACGACTTCCGTATGGTCAACAGAACCCGAATCTACGCCGTCAGTTACCTGAATTCCCGGGCCTTGACCTATGGCCTGGAACACGGCGGCCAGGATCACGGTTTCGAAATCCGCTACGATATCCCCTCGGAGTGCGCCCGGCAGGTAAGGACGGGCGGGGCCTCGGCCGGCGTCATCCCGTCGATCGAGTATGCGCGCGCCGGGGCGGCCTACGCCATCGTGCCGGAGATCGCCATTGCCTCCGACGGTCCGGTCGGCAGCATCCTCCTGTTCCACCAGGTGCCGGTACGCCGGATCCGTAAGGTGGCGATGGACACGAGTTCCCGGACTTCGGTCGCCCTGACGCGGATCGTCTTGGAGGAAAAATACGGACTGGATTTCGATTCCTTCGACCATCCACCGGACGTTTCCGCGATGCTGGAACGGGCGGACGCGGCCCTGGTCATCGGCGACCCGGCCCTCGAATATACGGACCGGCCGGAACCGAGGCTCGACCTGGGGCATGCCTGGCGGGAACTGACCGGTCTGCCTTTCGTGTATGCCTTCTGGGCGGGAAAGGAAGGCGGACTCACACCCGGTGAGGTCGAACGGCTCATCGCGTCGAAGGAACAGGGCGTGTCCGCCCTGGATGAGATCGCCGAACTACACGCCGGGGACCGTTCCCGGTCCACGTCTTTTTATGCGTCGTACCTGAAAGACAACCTGGCCTACGTCCTGGGTGATCGCGAGCGAAGCGGGCTCATGGAGTTTTACGGTCTGGCCCATGCCCGCGGCCTGATCCCGGACGTTCCGGAACTGCGGTTTTATCCGCGGCAAGGAAGGAGTTGACCATGGCATCGACAACGACGGTGGGCATCGGTACGGGAAGCAACCGCCGGGAGAACGTACGGACGGCCGTAGAACGCTCCGCCCCGCAACTGGCCTCCCTCATGCGTGAAGAGGTCATGCTCAAGCCCAATTTCCTCTCCGGCACCAACCCGGTGGTATGCACCCACCCGGACGCGGTCCGCGGCGTGCTGGACGTGATCGTGACCCTGCCCGACTGGCCCCGTCGGGTCCTGATCGCCGAGGGCGGGAACGAGTCCGTACCCGGGGAGTGCTTCCGTCACATGGGGTACGCCGACATCCCGGACGAATACGACCTCCCCATCGAGCTGGTGGACCTGAACCAGGAGACACGGTGGCGCAACACCCGGGTATACATGGTCGACGGCACCTGGACGACGGTCCGAATGCCCCGAACCGTGCTGGACTGTCCCTGCGTCATCTCGGTCGCCGTGGCAAAGACCCACGATGGCGCCATGGTTACCCTGGCGCTGAAGAACCTCATCATGGGCACGATCCTGAAGAAGGACCGCATCAAGGTACACGGCTACACGACCCACTACGACCGGCGCCACCCCCAGGAGGCGCGGGCCCTCAGCAGGAACCTGATCCGGCTTGCCCGCCACCTCTACCCGCACTACAGCGTGGTGGACGGCACCGTGGGCATCCAGGGCAACGGTCCCGGTGGTACCGACACGGTACCGCTCGGGCTGGCGGCGGCCGGCGAGGACACCATCGCCGTGGACGCTGTCATTTCGAAGGCCATGGGATTCGAGCCCATGGAAGTGGGCACGGTCTTCTACGGGGATGCCATCGGGCTGGGTGTGGGCGACCTGTCTCGCATCCGCGTCGCCGGCGGCCGTCTGGATGAGCTCGCCCTGTCCTTCAAGGGTCACGAATCCATCGACCTGCAGCGCCAGTGGGCCATCGAAGGGGCGTGGGAGACGGCGGCGGTCGGCGGCTGAAGCGTTCAGTGCCCCGGAAGCGCGTCCACGACGCGAAGAACTTCCTCTTCCGTGTTATAGAAATGCGGGGAGATGCGAATGCCGCCTCCTCGGCGCGCGCCGAGGATCCGGTGGCTCCGCAGCGTACGATGCAGGGCTTCGGTCTCGTGTACCGGACTGTCGAAGGTCACTATGCCCGACGATTCGGATGCGCCCCGGGGACTCAGGACGCGGTAGCCCGCGTCGCGCAACCCGTCGACCAGCCGGTCGGTCAGCAGTCGCAGCCTCTCCTGCACCGCCTCTATACCCACCTCCAGCAACAAGTCCAGGGAAGCGCCCAGCGCGTGAATGCCCAGCGTATTGTGGGAACCGCACTCGAAGCGCCGCGCCGTCGGCGCCGGCGTGGGATCGTAGGCATTGTAGTTGCCCGCGTCGGCCACCGAGTTCCAGCCCACTTCGTAGAGCCTCAGCCGATCCGTCAGGTGCGGCGCGCAGTAGAAAATGCCGATCCCTTCCGGACTCAGTAGCCATTTGTGTCCATCGGCCGTGAGGAGGTCGATGGACATCTCCTCCACGTCCACCGGCGTCTGCCCGAGGGACTGTATGGCGTCGACGACGAAACAGACGTCCTTCTCACGGCACAGCGCGCCGATCGCCGCAAGGTCATTGCGGAATCCGTTGCCGAACTCGACGTGGCTGATGGAGACGGCGCGCGTCCGCCCATCGATCCTTTCCGCGATCGAATCCACCGTGAGCCGGCCGTCCACGGACTCTACCATCCGTGTTTCCACGCCGTATTGGGCAAGATTGAGCCAGGGATATACGTTCGAGGGGAATTCCAGGTCGTTCAGGACCACGTTGTCGCCTGAACGCCAGTCGATGCCGTTGGCGGCGAAACACAGGCCTTCGGTCGTATTCTTGACGAAGGCGATCTGCTCGGGTGTGGCGTTGATCAAGCGGGCAGCCCGAGACCGGGCGGTCTCGATGGCGGCTTCCCAGTCACGGTAGTTGGAGGCGGCGTGCTCGTTGAAGTCCTCCACGTAGGCGCGCACGGCTTCCCTGGCGCGTGTGGGCAACGTGCCGACCGCCGCGTGGTTCAGATAGGTGCAGCGCTGGACGACAGGGAATTCCTGGCGGATGCGGTCGAGGTTCAATTCAGGCCGGTCCGGTTCGACGGGACTGTGCGCGGCAAGGCAGGGACGGGTGCCGGAACGTGCGGCACGGCAGCCTGATCGACGACGGTCCGATCAGAAACTTGCCGCGGCGTCCTCTGCCGAGTCGAAGATGTTGAAAACGGAATCCAGGCGGGTAACGACGACCAACACGTTGTGCGTGCGTTCGCTCAGGTTGGCCAGCTTCAGGTCGCCTCCGGCTTCACGGAGGGTCTTGGCACTTCCCACGAGCGCGCCGACGCCCGAACTGCTGATGAGGTTCAACCTGCCCAGGTCGACGACGGCTGCGGTCGTGCCCTCGGCCTTCAATGCCCTCACGCGGTCATGGAATGCGGACACTTCGGGATCGCCCAGGAAGCTGCCGACGAGTTCGATAACCGGTACACCGTTAATCCTGCTTTCGTTCATTGCACGCCTCCGTCTATACGCTGCCAAAGCAAAGACCAGCCATTGGATGGTGTAACATTAAACATCAGGTACGCGGTTACCGCAAGGATAAATTGCGCGGGTCGCGGCGGACCCGAAAGCGGCGCGGACGGCGCGAAAAGCGGCGCGGACGATCGGTCATACGGCCGGTCCTGTGGCCGGTTTCGCCATTGGCCGGACGGTCAGGGGTTCGACGCGAAAACGGCGGTCTCGGCGCCTTTGGCGCTGTAGCCCGGGCAGTGCCCGTTCTCGATGTAGGGACAGGGACTCCGGGCGATAATCACGCGGACACCCGACTGGCGCAGGCTCCGTCCGATCACGTCGCGCGACCGGTCCTCGTCCCAGGGATCGATGGTCTCGTTCAGCGAGACCGGGCAGGCTTCCACGATGTCGTCGATGCTGAGCGGCATCGTCTCGCGGCCCGGTTCGGATCCGCCCAGGTTGGGCGTGCCCTGGAACCCGGACAGGGCCGTCGTGGCGTTGTCCAGGATGAGGATGATTAGATCGGACCCCTGGTGGGCCACGTTGAAGAGCGCGTTGGCGCTCAGGTGAAAGAAGTCGGAATCCCCTACGACGGCGATCACGGGATCGGTCACACCGGCCAGGACCAGACCCGATGCGATGCCGATGCTCGAACCCATGGAGTACTTCACGTCGAGCATCTCGAAGGGCGGCGTACTGATTTTGATCGCGCAACCGGGGTCCACTACGTACACCGGCGAAAGGCCGTATTGCCCGCTCAAATCGCGCAGGGTTTCAAACACGGGCGTGTAAGGACAGTTTTCCGGCAGGCCCGCCTCGCTGGGCAGGTCTTTGTGTTCCGCTTTCGGCGGGAAGTCGCGGGCCGGCTTGAATCCGGGGACGAATCCGGCCAGGGCCTCCGCGATCTGCCCGCGGAACAACTCCCCTTCCCGCGACACGGCCCCGTCGTGCTTGCCGCTGATCGGCGTCGAGATCTTGGCGTCATAGGAGACCGATTTAATCAATGTTTCGAGAAAGGGCTCGTTCTCTTCCAGGACCAGGGTCTTCTCGGTGGAGGCTAGAAAGCGGGTGATCCGATCGGTGGGCAGCGGCCACAGGGTGGACAGCTTGAGGATGGACAGGCCGGAGGTATCCACCCCTCGAAGCACGTCCATCAACTTGGTGTGGATCACGCCCGCGGCGATGATGCCGATCTTCCCCGTTCCGGTGACCTTGTTGAAGCTCGCGGATTCGAAATGCAAAGCGACCGCTTCAAGCCGCTCGTGCAGCCGCCGGTGCAGCTGGACGGCGTTTCCGGGCACCGACACCCACCGCATGGGATGCCGTTCGAAGGCATGGGGCCGCACGGGGGCCGCACGGGGGATCTCAGGAGGTTCCACTTCTTCTTCCAGCGCGCCGTACGTCTTCGTGATGCGCACGATGACGGGCATCTGCGTCTCGCGGGACAGCCGGAAGGCCTCCCGCGTCATGGTGATCCCTTCGGAGGGCGTCGCCGGTTCCAGCATGGGCAGCTCGCTTCCCCAGGCGATCGGGCGGGTATCCTGGTCGTTCTGGGTGGCCCAGGCGCCCGGGTCGTCCCCAAGCAGGATGACGAGCCCGGCGCCCACGTCCGTCAGGTTGGCCACCATGACGGTGTCCAGGGCGACGTTGAACCCGACGCCCTTGCAGCCCATCAGGGCCGGGACGCCGCCGATGGATGCGCCCACCGCCGTTTCGAAGGCGACCTTTTCGTTGGTGGACCATTCCACATACAGCCCGTGGCTCTCCGAGAATCCACGCAGAAACTCGATGGTACTGCTGCTCGGTGAACCAGGATAGCTTGTCGCCACCGCGACGCTCGACTGCAGCGCGCCATACGCGATGGCCTGGTCACCGGTAATGCGCATCCCGGCCATGTAACGCTCCCGCAACGGCAAAACCTGCTTGAATGAACGTGTGAATATAGGTTTTGCGGCCCTTGACGGTCAAGCGATATCCGTCGCGGAGAACCGGCCAGAAACCGCTTGCGACCGTTCCGCCGTCCGGCTATATTTGACCCGTTTCCCTTCTAGGTTCAGCACCGGGACCGCATGACATGGGACCGCATGATATGGGACCGCATGACATGGGACCGCATGACATGGGACCGCACGATGCGGCCAAGTCCGTGCCGGTCGTTCGGTGTCACACTTTTCGGTCCAAAGAATCCACGCAGGCGACGGAGAAATGGGGATGGCAAAAAGGCGGCAGGCATCCGGACTGAAAAAGGCGGCAGAAGACGGCCGGTCCAATCGGTCCGCCGGGCCCGCGGACTCCATCGAGGAACTGGACGGGATTCTGGCCGGTGCCGGATCGGCCGAAGCGGACAACGAGAAATACTGGCGAGCCGTGAGAGCCCAGTTTCCCTATAACGGCGCCATACACTACACCAACAACGGGACGATCGGCATTCTGCCCCACATGGTCCTCCAGGCTCAGATCGCGGTCCTGAAGGAAACGGAGATCCAGGACGGGGACACGGGGGGCGTCGCCTATCCGGCGCCTCACGAGGCCCACGAGAAGCTGGCCGCGCTGATCAGCGCGCCAACCACCGAGGTCGCCCACCCGCGGAATTCGACCGTGCGCATGAACATCCTTGACCGCGGACTCGACGGTAAGCC